>DSDZ01000526.1 GCA_011048475.1 Bacteroides sp.
ATCCGGAACAAGCCCTGGGTCGCCATGCTGATCCTGACCGTCTTCGTATTCATCACCCTTTCACTCAAAGGAGGGGCTTACGTATACTATTTCGAGAATTATGTAAACGAGTCCCGCCTGGCTGCTTTCCTGGATAAGCTGCCGGCATTCCTGCGGCTTTCGGAGCATACGGCAACAGCCGGATTCAGCCTCTTCAACGCGGGGGGCATTGTGTTCATGATCGTGGGGATCGCATTCTCCAAGGGACTGGCAGACCGCTTCGGAAAGCGGGATGTTTTCGGGACCGGGCTCTTCCTCTCTGCGCTCTGCCTGCTGGCATTTGCATTCTATTCTCCTGAGTCGGTGTACCTGATCTTCATCACCCAGGTGCTGCATGGCTTCTTTTACGGACTGACCATCCCCCTGCTCTGGGCCATGATCGCCGACGTGGCCGATTATTCCGAGCTGATGAACAACCGCCGGGCGACGGGCATCATCTTTTCTGCCATGATCTTCGGGCTCAAGGCAGGTCTGAGCATCGGGGGCGCGCTGGTAGCCGGCATCCTGGGAGCATATGGATATGATGAAAGCCTTGTTGTTCAGTCCCCTGAAGTAATCCAGGGGATCAAGATGCTCATGAGCGTATATCCTACCCTCACGTTCATGGTAAGCGTCGGATGCCTGTTCTTCTATGCCATTGATAAAAAGATGGAAGTAAAAATCGAAAACGAACTGGTTGAGAGAAGAAAAAAATAAAAAATGACTCCTGATATGAAAAACACAATGCTATTGCTCCTGGCGCTTGCGACACTTTCCTGCACAAGCCAGGAACCCGCTGAAAAGGGCCTCAAGGATGCCCTGGAAGGAAAATTTTACATGGGTGCTGCCATGGGTGGGGCCCAGATCCTCGGAAAAGATACAGCCACACTGGAACTCATCCATCAACATTTCAATTCGGTGGTGGCGGAGAACTGCATGAAAAGCGGTCCAATCCACCCGGAGGAAGGGAAATACAACTTCGAGCCTGCGGACCAGTTCATCGAATTTGCGCAGCAGCATGAGATGTACACAGTGGGCCACTGCCTGGTGTGGCATTCCCAGGCCCCCCGGTGGTTCTTTACCGATTCCGCAGGGAACCAGGTCAGCCGGGAGGTTTTGATCGAACGGATGAAGGACCACATCAGCACCGTGGCCGGCCGGTACAAAGGAAAGGTCCATTTGTGGGATGTGGTAAACGAAGCCTTCGAGGATGATGGTTCCTGGAGAAAGACAAAATTTTACGAGATCATCGGGGAAGATTATATTGAACTGGCTTTCCGCTTCGCCCATGAGGCCGATCCGGACGCCGAACTGATCTACAATGACTACTCCATGTTCCATTCAGGCAGAAGGGATGCCGTGGTGAACCTGGTGAACAGACTTAAAGAAAAAGGGATCCGGATCGACGGAGTGGGCATGCAGGCCCATTATGGAATGGACTATCCCGATCTGGGGGCTTTCGAAGAAAGCATCCTGGCTTTTGGCAATGCAGGGGTGGATGTGCACATTACCGAAATGGACATCTCAGTGCTGCCCAGTCCCTGGAGCAATGCGGGCGCGGAGATATCGGACCGGGCGGAATACATGGAGAAAATGAATCCCTACCCCGGGGGGCTTCCCGACTCAGTGGATGCTGCCATGAACCAAAGGTGGATGGATTTCTTTGAGATCTTCCTGAAACATGAGGACATCATCAAGCGTGTGACCACCTGGGGCGTGTCGGACAATCATTCCTGGAAGAACAACTGGCCCATTCGGGGAAGGACCGATTATCCCCTGCTCTTTGACAGGGAATTCCAACCAAAACCCGTCGTGGCAGAAATCATCAAAGCAGCTCAGGAATGAAAAAAGCAGGGTACCTGTTTCACCACGACAGTGTGCCCTTATACGGAACGCTATCGTTTTCATCACTAATTTAGCCTGATAACCCGGGTGGTGTGATGAATGAATACTACCTGATAAAGGACAAATGCAGGGAGGGACTCACCAGGTACCTCGAAAATGCCTGCTCCAAGATTCCAAAAACTGACAGTAAGCAGATGCTTGATCTCGGATGCGGAACAGGTGTGCCCACTCTCTGGCTGGCGGATCATTTTTCCGGGACGATCACCGCTATCGATACCGACCGGAAAGCTCTCGGATTTCTGCAACAAAAGATCGAAATTAGACACCTGCAGCAAAGGGCAAAAACACATCACATTTCTTTCTTTGATTTTACATTTGAGCCCGGTTTTTTTGATCTTATTCTTGCAGAAGGATTTCTCAATACGGTTGGTTTCGAAACCGGATTCAGAAGAGCAGTTGATTCTTTGAAAAAGGGGGGATATTTCATTATTCATGATGAGTACAGGGACCATGAAAAGAAATCAGCGTTCATTGGGAAAAATAGTTGTCAGATCACAAATACCCTCTATCTGGATGCATCTGTCTGGTGGAACGACTACTACAGACAACTTGAATCCGAGATAAACGACCCGAAGAATGCCGGGATCCGAGCGCTGTTTGAAAATGATCTGAAGGAGATCGAATCCTACAGGGCCGATCCGTCTCTTTTCAGATCAATGTATTACATCCTGAAAAAATTGTAGCAACCCATCTCCCCGGTAAAATGTGATGGTTATGCACGCGGCAAGAAAATATGTGATAAAAAAAATGTCCCCGTTCAGGCTCCTGTCCATATACGCCTATGACACCCTGGGGCAGGGCCATAATATGTACGCTCAAATTGAAGTCGACGTAACGAATACCCGGCAATATTTAAGATCACAGAGAAAGGCCGGGAGGAATGTCTCATTTTTCGGATTCCTGCTGAGCGCGATTGCCAGGACCATTGACGAGAACAAGGAATTTAACCAAATAAGATGTGGGAAAAAAGTCTATTATTTTGATGAAGTAGACATTGATACTGCAATTGAACTGAAACTTGACGGAGTTCTGATACCCCGTAAATTCATTGTAAGGGATGCGGCCAATAAAACCGGTGAAGAAATCACACAGGAAATTGAGAATGCAAAAAAAAGCTGGAAAGAGACCGGTTTTGCGGGAGAAGATGACAGAGTGGCCCTCCGCTGGATTAAGTTCGCTTCGACCCTGCCGAAATGGTTCATTAAATATAATATCCGCAGGTTATCGAATCGGCCACTTAAGATAAAACACCGTTTCGGCACCACGTATGTGGCTTCGGTGGGCGGATTTGCTGATATTTCAGGTTTCATCATCCCTTTTTTTGAAGGCCGGAACAGGCCGGTAGCATTTGCCATCGGGGGCATTACAATAAAACCGGGTGTCATCAACTCCGAGATAAAAATCCGGGAGTATTTAAGTTTGACGGTCTCCCTGAATCATGACCTGGTTGACGGTGCTCCCGCAGCCAGATTTATTAACAGGTTAAAGCAGAACATGGAAGGTTTCAAGCTAGAATGAGATAAATATTTTATGCAGACTATCATTTCGAATCATGATGCCGGCTATGCGCTTGAAATTATCAGGAAGATCTGTAAGGAGGCTGGGCCTGGTCTGCCGGGCAGTTCCCAGGAAAGGGAACGGGCTTTGATGATTCAGGAGGAATTGGAATCGCACCTGGGGAGTGAAAATGTGACTGCAGAAGAATTCAAGCTTGCTCCATGGGCGTTTATCAGTTCGTATCCCATCAGTGCTTCATTAATGCTCCTATCAGCTTTACTGAACATTTCCGCAGATCACATCACAGGAACCATGGCGTTTCTGAGCACCCTGACCGCCCTGTTGCTTTCTTTATGCGCTCCTTTGTTTTTTCTTGTGGAGTTTGTTCTTGGAAATGAGTTTATTGATCCATTGTTCCGGAAGAAACGATCAGTAAATGTGATCGGCACATTGCGGAAACCGGGGACGAAGAAGGTGAGGCGACTGCTTATTATCAGCGGTCATCATGACAGCGCTCCGGAAAATACCTGGCTACGCATTCTGGGCTATGGATTTTTTATTCTTTCCGGAACTTTTTTTATCGGCCTGATCACCACCCTCGTGATGAACACCATCCAATTTGCCGGACTGATCAGCGGGAATAACGGTATTTCCCAGTTTGGAACAATCGGCCCGGGATTGATGATCTATCCTGTGGTCCCCTCGTTTATTTTCGCATTTTTCTTCTATAGAGGCAGAAAATACGGGGGAGTCGTGCCGGGTGCTGCCGATAATTTATCTGCGAGCGCTCTTGTGGTGGCATTGTGCAGATATTTGGTTAATCATCCCTCATGCATCCCTGATGAAACGGAAATACGTTTTATATCCTTTGGCAGTGAGGAAGCAGGATGCCGGGGTTCGAAACGTTATGTGAGGCGTCACCTGGACGAATTAAAACTCCTGGATACCCGGCAATTAAATATTGAAACTGTTGCGTATCCCCTGATTACCATCCTCACTTCAGATATAAACGGAACAGTAAAAAACTCTCCTGAACTGATAAAAAACCTGACTTCAGCGGCAGAGCGTTCCGGAGTCCCCTACAAAGTGAAACCTGCTTATCTGGGCGTTTCGAATGACTCGGGTCCTTTCAGCCAGGCAGGGATCAAAGCTGCAACCCTGCTTTCTTTTAAAATGCCTCAGCAGTTTGTTGCCTTCTACCATCAGAAATGGGATGTGCCTGAGAATTTAACCCTTGATCCATTGTGTAATATGCTGAGGCTCTCTCTGGAATGGTTGCGCGCTGCCGGTGATTACAAGAAAAAATCCGGCACTGAGAATCAACAGGATTCCATCCAGGTATCACAGATATGAATCTCAGGGAAAAATATCCACCGTCAGAACCTTGTTCCTGTGAAATATGCAAGAATTATTGCCGGCGTCCCGGATGGTGGATAGTGGAAGAAGCAGAAAAGGCAATGAATCGAACTATGCGCTGCAGGTGCATTCGAAAAATGGATGTACATTTAATGACAATGGATTATGTGAATTATTCGGGACAGGACTGCAACCGCTGGAATGCCGTTTCTGTCACCACAGCAGAACCGGACTGGGGAAAAAATGTCATCTGGATATCGAAGAGGACTGGAAAACAGAGAGGGGGCAAAGATTGATTGTCAGGTGGGGAAATTTAACCGGTTTCTGGCAGCGACAGGGTAATGCACTGAATGAAAAATAGGACATCCTGGTGGAAAAAGATTACTACTTCAAACAAATACCCCGTTCGCGAATTGCGACCTTCGATACATTTGCAGCCGGATTGCTCAGGCATCATGTAAGTGCCCTGCTTCAATTTGATGTCACTGAAAGCAGAAGAATATTGCGGGATATACGCAAAAAGGGCGTCATGATCTCTTTTAACGGCTGGCTTGTGAAAGTCATCAGCAGTGTGTTGGAGCATCATCCGGAAGCTTCTGCCTTTCTTTATAATAAACACAAACTCATTGTTTTCAATGATATAAATATTTCTGTTCTGATTGAAAAAAAAATAAACGGGCAGAAGGTCCCTATCCCCTACATCATCAAAAAAACCAACCACAAGAGTGCGCAGGAGATCAGCGCAGAATTGGATGATGCCAAAAATCGGAAGATCACACCTGCTGATATCACGCTGCACAAAAGGGCCTCATTCTCTGAGCGGATGTATTATCACCTGCCCGGATTGCTCAGGAGAAGCTTCTGGAGAATCCTGCTCAGAAATCCCCGGATCGCCTTTAACAAGATGGGCAATGCGGTAATCACTTCCGTCGGAACAATTGGTGTGTTGGACGGCTGGTTTATCCACAGGTCCGTTCATCCGATTTCTTTCGGCATCGGGTCGATACTCAAAAAACCCATGGTCGTAGAAAACGAAATTCAGGTAAGGGAGATCCTTCACATCACCGTCCTGATAGACCATGACGTAATAGACGGGGCCCCGATGGTCAGGCTGTTGAATGCGCTGACCAGGTCCATCGAATCCGGATATTTTTTAGAAAAACCAAATCCACAGAATACACATCCTCACCTGCAATGAAAACAAAGCTTGAAGACCTTGGTTATAAAGCGAACCATGAACAATACCGAAAAGAGCAGCATCTTGACGGCTTCGAGGTGGGAAGAGTGGCGGTGGAACACAAAGAGCGGTACATTGTCCTGACACAGAAGGGTGATTATGAAGCTGAGATTACCGGAAACATGCGCTTTACAGCCCGAAGCCGAGAGGATTTTCCGGCAGTGGGTGACTGGGTCGCGCTGAACATTTATGACGATGGTCCTGCGATCATCCATTATATATTGCCGCGGTATTCGATCATCAGAAGACAGGCGGTGGGGCAGTATGGTGAGACCCAGGTGATTGCCGCAAATATTGATGTCGCGTTTATACTCCAGGCCGTAGACAGGGATTTCAACATGAACCGGCTTGAAAGGTACCTGACCATCTGCCATGCATCGAAGGTAGCACCCGTCATCGTGCTCACCAAGATCGACCTGACGAATGAGCAGCAGCTTTCAGAATTAACCGGGCAGATAAACCGCCGCATTAAAGAAATTCCTGTGATCGCGATCAGTAACCTTTCAGGTAAAGGATATGAACTGGTGAAGGATCGAATTGAAAAAGGAAAGACCTATTGTTTGCTGGGCTCCTCGGGAGTCGGGAAATCAACATTGTTGAACAATCTCGCAGGAAGCACCATCATGAAAGCAGACGCGATCAGTGAGCGTACAAAAAAAGGACGGCATGTGACCAGCCACAGGGAACTGATTCTGCTCGATACCGGGGGTATCATCATCGATAATCCCGGAATGAGAGAAGTCGGAATTGTGAGTGCGGAGGGCGGCCTGGAAACCGCATTTGAGCGGATCATCCATCTTTCCGGGCAGTGCAGGTTTAAAACCTGTACCCATACAGGTGAAACGGGCTGTGCAGTGCTTGCAGCTGTCGAAAAGGGCGAGATCGACAAAAGTGCCTTCGAGAATTACATGAAAATGGAACGGGAGAAAGCGTATTTTGACTCAACGGTGGCTGAGAGGCGGAAAAAGGAAAAGACTTTCGGGAAGATGCTCAAGGATTACCAAAAAAAAGACATTAAAAAAAGAAATCACTGAGCAATAAGTTTTTTCATTCTCAGAATCATTCATTAAATTTTGATCATTAATCAGAAATGGTCGAATTTTACAGAATGAATCACCGGGTAGCAATCAGAATACAGAAATCCATTCTGCACAAAGCAGAGAAGAAACTGCTTGTCAGGATTGCGGAAAGATTGCCAGAACGGATTAAATCAGATCATTTAACAGCCATCGGACTTGCAGGAGCGATCATCTCTGCAACAGGGTATGTGCTTGCCAACCGGGACATCGCATTCCTGTGGGTATCATCATTCGGCCTGCTCATTAACTGGTTCGGGGACAGCCTCGACGGGACCCTGGCACGGGTGAGAAATACACAGCGACCCATCTACGGTTTTTTTGTGGACCACTGCATTGACGGAATTACCATCACCGTGATGTGCATTGCGGCCGGCCTGTCACCCCTCATATCACTTTATGCCGCCTTGCTTGTGCTTGCGGGATACCTGCTGCTGTCCATTTTCACCTACATCAATACCTACCTCAGGGGTGAATTCAAACTCACATTCGGCATGTTCGGTCCCACCGAGTTCAGGATCATCGTCATTCTGATCAATACCCTGTTTATTTATTTTCCTGTGAAAAACCAGGCTTTTGACTTACTGGGCAGGACCTTTAAAACATTTGACATCATCGGTATTGTTATTGCCCTGATATTGTTTATTATATATCTGGCAGGATTCTTCTCCGACAGAAAAAAATACAACAGGATGGACCCGCTTCCTTCTTTCCGGGGCAGCAACAGCAAAAAGCAAGGGCAATAGTCACCTCAATCAGACATCGTAATGGGAGTAGTCACCACAGAGGATTTTGAGCGTTTGTCCGCTGTTTTCAGGGGAGAAAGGGGACGTCGCCGCGCCGAAATCTTCATGCGGATGATTGCCCTGGACAGGATCAACAGGCTGTATGACAATTCAAGTGCCCATTCCGGATCAGCATTTGCCGCTGGTTTGCTGAACGATTTGGGGGTCAATTATTACATTGGAAATGCTGAAAGGCTGAACTTTTTACCGGAAGGAGCATTCATCACCGTGAGCAACCACCCCTACGGCGGTCTGGACGGGATTATTCTAGTGGATCTCTTCGATAGAATCCGGGATGACTATAAATTGATGGTCAACCAGATTCTTTCGCTTGTCCGGGCAATGAAAGGGAATTTTATCGAGGTGACGCCCTCGGACAAAAGGAAAAAGGGTATCACAGCCACAAGTATCGGAGGCATCCGGGAGACGATCGCCCGGTTGAAGGAGGGACATCCCGTTGGATTTTTCCCTGCCGGAGCTGTTTCGGACCTCAGATTAAAATCCCTGACCATCAGGGACCGGCCATGGCAGCAGGGAATTCTACGCCTGATCCATTCCGCAAAAGTCCCCATCCTTCCGGTTCGTTTTTTCGACAGGAATTCCCTGTTTTTTTATTCACTGGGACTGATCAACTGGCGAATCCGTATGCTTAGGCTTCCTTCGGAGGTTTTTAATAAATACAGGAAGGTACATCGGATCGGGATCGGAAAGATCATTTCCGTCCGGGAGCAGGAAAAATTTCCTGACAGCCGGTCACTGGGCGCTTTCCTGAGAAAAACCATTTATAAAATGCCGCTGCCCGCGTCATTCATTCCGCGAAACAGGATCCATTTCAAAGAGAAACAAAAGGGGAATATAATTGTGAAACTGCCATGACAAGGATCAATGTCTATAAAGTCCCGACCGTTTTTTCAAAATTCTTTGTCGTCTTCGGGATCCTCTTCTCCATCATAGGGATTATCCTTCTCATCAAAGCATCTATGGATGGTTTTGACACACAATTTCCGTCGGGTGACTGGAATTCCGTGATTTTCATCATCCAGGGGATCCTTTTCATCATCATGGGAGCGGGTTATCTGGCCGTGAGAAAGTATTACATTGAATGGGATGACAGAGAAATCAGGTTCATGCTTCCGGACACAAAGAAACCGGAATCGATCCTGCTTGAAGACATCACCTCGGTGACGATTAAATTGTTTGAAGTCGTGCTGCAGCTCAAAGACGGGAGCCGTACACTGGACCTGAACAGTCTCCAGTTTGAGGACCTTAAAAAGATCAAATCAAAGTTCGAAGAAATCAAAAATCTGAAATGATGTTTTATACGAAATCCGACATACAGGTTTTCTCTGCGAGGAAAATTATTTCCGGCGCTGTGCTCCTGTGCCTGGTGATCACCGGATGCCGGTGCGATCCGGTTGATTCCGGGAGAAAGAACACTGCGGCCGGTTCATCAGAAACCGGTAGTTATGCGGACGATCGGGCATTGATCGAGGACCTCCAGGCCCGTTACATGTTTGCCCTGGATTTTGGCGATCTGGAGGGTTACGTGGCCACTTTCACGGAGGACGGAATCCTGGACATCGGTATGGGTGAGTGGCGCAGCCGGGATACCATTTACCGCGTGCTCTCCGCCATCAACGATTCAGAAGAGGACACGGGCAGTCCCGGTGACCCGGAGCTCCATCCTGCGACCGGCCGCCATCATATCTCCAATATCGTGATCAGGATCGATGGCGATACGGCCTACGGAAGGGCCTACTGGTTTCATATGTCCAACGACAATCCGCAGCGATCCGCAACACTCGACTCTTACGGGCACTATGAGGATGTGATGGCAAAGGTGAACGGCAGCTGGCTGTTCGCCAGGCGAAAGATCTTTAACGAACAGGTCCCCGATTGGGCCGCACCTGCAGAGAATCCCTGCTGGTAGTCGGCCCTACCTGATTATTTGTCTATTCAAAAACCAGATACCATGAAAACAAAATTATTTGTTCTGTTTCTTATCCTGTCTGCTCCGGGGTTTTCCCAGGGCGGTGAGAAGAACTTCATTGACCAGAATTATATTCAGGTAATGGGGAAAGCCGAGATGGAGGTCGTCCCGGATCTGATCGACCTGAAGATCATTATTGATGAAAATGACGTCCGTGGCAAAACAACCATCAGCGAACTGGAGAAACTGATGCTGGAGAAATTGACCAGTATCGGGATAGATTTAAAAAAGGATCTGGCCGTCAGGGATCTGGCAAGTAATTTTAAATCCCACCTGATTTTGAAAAATGAGATCATCCTGTCCAAGGAGTACATCCTTACGGTCCATGACGGTAAAACAGCAGCCACGGTATTCCTGGAACTGGAGAAAATCGGCGTCTCAAACATCAGCGTGGAAAAGCTTGACCACAGCGAGATGGAAACATTTCGGCAGGACGTGAAGATCAACGCGGTGAAAGCGGCAAAGCAAAAGGCTGAGTTCATGACCCGGGCGATCGGACAGGACGCCGGCAGGGCGCTGTATATCGAGGAGCTGGAGATCCCTGTGTATTACCCCCGTGCTTCCAACATCATGCTTCGGGGGGCAGCAAAAGATGAATCAACCGCAGAGGTGCCGGACATTGAATTTGACAAAATAAAACTGGAATATTCGGTACTGGTAAGATTTGAGCTGAAATAGGCCAACTGCGCTTAACAATTTGATATGACAACTTCAATGCCATGAAAAACAAAACAGGAACTGCCATGATGATCCTGCTGGTGCTGATGATCTCAAATGTGTCATACGCCCAGGATGCAAGAACCGAAAAGCCCCCGATCAAACCAGCCCTGCTGATTATTGATATTCAGAATGCCTTTTTGACCATGGTCCCCGAAAGGGAGAAGGAAGTGGCCCTTTATAATATCAATATCTACATTGAACTCTTCCGGAGCCATGGTTTTCCGGTCATCCGGGTCTATCACCACGGTGAAGAATACGGTGTCGTTCCCGGTACGGAATATTTCGAGTTTCCGGCTTCTGTATCCATTCAGCCAGATGATCCCAGGATTATCAAAACGTATCCTGATGCATTTAATAAAACCGACCTTGACAGGGTTTTGAAAGAGACCGGCAGCAATACACTGTTCCTGTCCGGTCTGAGTGCTGTGGGATGTGTGCTTGCCACATGGATCGGAGCACAGAATCATGATTACGATGCCTTCATTTTAAAGGACGCGATCATGAGCCATAACGAGGAGTTCACCAACAATGTGGAGGTCATGTTCGATGCTGTGGGCTATGAGATGGTAAAACTGATCCTTGACAATTCGGGGAACTGACGCATGCATATCTACCTTGATTACAATGCGACCACACCGGTTGACAGGGAGGTGGCCCGGGCCATGCAGCCCTATCTGGATGAATATTTCGGGAATCCGTCCAGTGCCCACAGCTATGGCGCAGCGGCGAAAAAAGCCATAGAAATTGCCAGAAAACAGGTGGCACAGGCCATCAATTGTATGCCGGGTGAAGTAACCTTTACCAGCGGAGGATCGGAATCAAACAACCATGCCATTAAAGGATTCGCCTTTGCCAATGCACACCGGGGAAGGCATATCATCACCTCCTCCATTGAACATCCCTCGGTTGCAGAAGTATGCAGATACCTGGAGAATAAAGGATTTCGTATCTCGTATCTTCCTGTGGACGAATATGGCCTGGTCCGTCCCGAAGCGCTGGAAGCAGCCATTACCCCTGATACGATCCTGATCTCCGTGATGCACGCCAACAACGAGATAGGCACCGTCCAGCCCATCCGTGAGATCTCGGACATCGCCCGAAAACACCACATCGCATTCCATACCGATGCTGCACAGTCCGTGGGTAAAATTCCAGTGGATGTGAAGCAGCTGGGGGTGGATCTGCTGTCCGTGGCCGGACACAAGCTGTACGGTCCGAAAGGAACAGGCGCGCTTTATATCAGGGACGGCATCGTACTTGAAAAGCTGATCCACGGTGCCGACCATGAGCAGAACAGACGTGCGGGGACAGAAAATGTACTGGAGATCGTCGGACTGGGGAAGGCCTGTGATGTCGCATCCCGTGACCTGGATAAGAACAGGAAGCACATGCAACGGATGAGGGATTTGCTGCATGACCATCTGAAGGAAAAACTGACCGGTATCCGGATGAACGGGCATCCCGAAAGATGTCTTCCCAACACGCTGAGCATCAGTTTTCAGGGACTTGAAGCCAATATCATCCTGAATGAGCTGGAAATCAAAGGCATCGCTGCCTCTGCAGGGGCGGCGTGCCACACCGGATCGATCGACGTTTCACCGGTGCTTACCGCCATCAAACTGGATACCGGTTTTGCCATGGGAACCATCCGGTTCTCGGTGGGCAGGTACACCACGGTGGATGAAATCGACCGGGCATCGGAAATGATTGTTGAAACAGTTCACCGCCTGCGGCCTTCAGAAAATCAACAGGCAGTCAGTTCCGGCATACCAGCCGGGAGCATCAAACTGACAGGCTACACGCAGGGACTCGGATGTGCATGTAAACTGCGTCCCCAGGAATTGGAGAGGATCCTGAAGGATTTCCCCGTCCCCTCCGATCCCAGCATACTGGTCGATCTCCGGAATTCGGACGACGCGGCGGTCTACCGCATCAATGATACCACTGCCCTTGTGCAGACCGTGGATTTTTTCACCCCCATTGTGGACGATCCGTATGATTTCGGTGCCATCGCCGCGGCCAATGCACTGAGTGATATTTATGCCATGGGGGCCAGGCCGTTGTTTGCATTGAATATCGTGGGATTCCCCTCGAACAGGCTGCCCATGGAGGTCCTGAAGGAGATCCTTCGCGGAGCCAATGATGTTGCCGGTGAAGCCGGGATCAGCATCATCGGCGGCCACACCATCGATGATCCGGAACCGAAATTCGGCCTTGTGGTCTCCGGACTGGCACATCCCCTGAAGATCTGGACCAATTCGGGAGCAGGGGAGCATGACGCGATCATCCTCACCAAACCGATCGGGACGGGGATCCTGACCACCGCGCTCAAACGCGGTCTGCTTGATGAAAACAGCCGGTCCGCCCTGGTCCGGTCCATGTCCGAACTGAACGGAAAGGCCGCACAAATACTGGCGGATCATAC
>DSDZ01000133.1 GCA_011048475.1 Bacteroides sp.
ATATAGTACTGGCAATTTCATAATATATGTTTATGCAAGCTAATTTATATTGCAAAGATATAAAAAAATATTATTACTATGCAATACATAGTAGTAAAAATATTCAAAAAATGATTTTGTATCTTTCGGCATATGAAAATGACAGGAAACCTGAGAAAGATGGAGAGTACCCACCGGGAAGTGGTCCGTTACACGCTGGTACTGGATGGGCACAGGATTGATATGAACGGACTGATCGGCTGCGGGCTGTTGATGGAATACCTGGGGAAGATCCACTGTATCAGGTGTGGCAGGGAGACCAGGAAATCCTTCGCCCAGGGGTACTGTTACCCTTGTTACATGTCCGCTCCTGAAACCGAGGAATGTGTGCTGAAGCCTGAGCTCTGCAGGGCGCACGAGGGGATCGCCAGGGACATGGATTATGCAAAGGAGCATTGTTTGATCGAGCATGTGGTGTACCTGGCTGTCACGAGCGGACTGAAAGTGGGAGTGACCAGGCATACCCAGATCCCCACCCGGTGGATCGACCAGGGAGCCATCCGCGCAGTTGAACTGGCCAGGACCCCCAACAGGTATACAGCGGGACTGGTGGAGGTGGCCATGAAAGCCCACATCCTGGACAAGACCAACTGGAGGAAAATGCTTTCCGGGGAAGTGTTCCCCGAAGTGGACCTGATAGCCGGAAAATCAATGCTGGCCGGCCGGCTGCCGGCTGATCTCCGGAGTTATGTCACCCCGTCAAAGGAGATCTTTGAATTCAGTTACCCGGTGACCGAATACCCGGCAAAGGTGAAAAGTCTCGACTTTGATAAGGATCCGGTTGTATCGGGAATCCTGAAGGGGATCAGGGGCCAGTACCTGATTTTCGCAGATAACAGGGTGATCAACCTACGGAAGTTCGGCGGATATATGATCCGGTTGAAGACAACCGGTTAACTTTCCAGTGACCGGATCTCCCTTCGGAGGATTTCCCAGTGGGACTCGTCCATTTTAGCTCCTTCCTGTTCGATGATCCTCCCGGCCAGGATTGCACCCATTTTCCCGCAGGTCTCCAGGGACTGCTCCCTGATCCGGCCGTAGATGAAGCCTGATGCATAAAGATCCCCCGCACCCGTCGTATCCAACGGTTTGGAAGGCCGCACACCGATCCTGACCATTTCTCCGCCTGATACACAGAATGATCCCTCGGCCCCCAGCTTGATCACCACCACTTCGGTATCCTGCTGGAATTCCATCGCGGCCGCTTCCGGTGTGGTCTCGGTCAGTGCGGTGATCTCCTCCTCGTTGGCGAAGAGCACATCCACGTACTTATGGATCATTGCATTGAAAAAATCCTGGTTTCTGGCCACCACATTGAAACTGGCCAGATCCATGAAGATCTTCATCCTTGCCTCGGATGCCAGCCGGAGGGACTTTTCCAGCATTTCGCTGTTCTGCACCAGGTAGCCCTCCACATAAAAAAAATCATACCCTTCAAAAATATCACGGCTGATGTCGTCCGCAGAAAGATCAATGGCCGCCCCCAGGTATGTGGCGAAGGTTCTTTCCGAATCGGAGGAGACCAGGGCCATGGCCCTGCCCGTTTCAATCATGGAGCGAAAGAGGATGGGTTTGATATGGTTCACCTGCATATCCTTTTTGAAGAACTTACCCATGTCGTCGACGCCGACCTTCCCCACAAATCCTGTTTCAATCCCCAGGTGGGCAAGACCGTGGATGGTGTTGGCGGCAGATCCGCCGGAGGCTTTTGTTTTCGGCATCCCGGCCGTCTCTGCGTGGATGAAGTTGGATGTGTCCCGGTCCACCAGGGTCATGCTGCCTTTGACCAGTCCGAAGCTGTCAAGGATGGCATCACTGTTGATCATCGTAATGATGTCCACAAGGGCATTCCCCATTCCAAGAACTTTCGCCATTTTTTAAAATTTCATTAAACATATAAATATTTCGATACCCTGGATCTGATACGTAATACAGGCAGAAAGGTTTTTTGGGTATAGTATTGTTTAATTGATGAAAAGAAGCTATTTTTGGCTCGCCTGATTAGGGAACCTTCAGGCCTGTTCTCAGGGACAAAAATTCCTCAGTAGCTCAGCTGGTTAGAGCGGCGGACTGTTAATCCGTAGGTCGTAGGTTCGAATCCTACCTGGGGAGCAATTGACTTTCCGCCTTCACCCTTTTCAGTTCCAGCAGTCCGTCCCTCATTTCCGCCGATTTCTTATCCGATCCGCCGTAAATACTTGTCTGATCGTTAATAATCAAACTGTTATGCTGATTAATCGTCAGGTTGTACGTTTCTGCAGAGATGTACACATCGCCCCCTGCGGAAAACCTGAACGCGAAATCCACATTGTTTTTATCGGTGATGACCACCTCTGTTTCTGCGCCGGTGGACAGGGTTCCGTGCTCGATGAAGTCCACGATCTCCTCACCGGTCCAGTGGTATGAGCAAAATTCATACAGGGTATAACTGGTGCTGTTCCGAAAGGAATAGGTGATCCCGGTGACGGTGACGGCCTTGGTGGTGGAGGCTGTTCCACCCTTCCCTTCGGCCGTTAGGAAAACGGTGTAGGTATCGGGTTTCTCGAACTGGTGGACCGGGGATTCCTCTGTAGAATTTTCTCCGTCGCCGAAATCCCAGCTGTAGGTTGAGGCATTCGTCGACAGATTTGTGAACTGGATGAGTTCACCCACTTCGGCGGGTGTGGTAAATGAAAAATCAGCGGAGGGTTCCCTGGTGCAGGAAGCGGAATTGAGGAGCAGCATCAATGCAATCCCGGCAAAGGGAATGATCAGTCTTTTCATTCTTTCAGGTTTTAGGGGTTTGGAAAAGGAAAGGTATGAAAATTTTTGATTCTTTCACGCTACCGGGCCTGTGCCCTTCGCCGCAAAAGCTTCCGAGACCGGGGCATGTAGGTGCCGTTGCTTACGAACCGCATGTCCTCGATGGTATAAAAAGCCTTGGGATTGAATTTTTTGATGATGCTTACCACCTCCGACATCGCCTTTCTCTGCATGATGATATACAGGATCCCGACTTCTCCCTCCCTTCCCTGGCCTGTGACGGAAGTGACCGGGTAACCTGATTCACGGAGGCTGTTGATCAGCTCGACCGGGTCGGTCCTGGTGATCACCCTGATCAACTCATGCCCCAGTGCCAGCCGCGATTCGATGCGCATCCCGATGTAGGTGCCCAGGGCAAATCCGCCAGCATATCCCACATAGGTCATCCAGTTCTCCAGGTTCACCATCACCCTGGAAATGGTGATCACCCATACCAGCGACTGGAAGAAACCGACCACCGGCGCATAATTCCGGTATCCCTTTGCGATCAGGATCACCCTGATCGTATCCATGGATACATCCACGATCCTGGCAAGCAGGATCAGGATCGGCAGAATGATAAAATCGAAAACCGGACTTTCCATGATGTTTCTGTTTAAAATATTGATGCCCACCTTCGGGGCCTGCGCTGCTGCCAGTCATCCCTGTGATACACATAACTGACAATGAGCGGAAGCACCGTTGTGGCCTCCGCATAGACCATCTGCTCGAAGGTCGTATCCACTTTTCCCCAGGAGGAAGCTTCTTTCAGGGTGCTGCTTGAACAGGCCCCGTCGCGCACATCGGCCACGGTGATCTGGACCGCGTATTTGTGCATGGGGACCTCCCTGCCCAGGATCTCCGCGCAAACCACCGTGTCCTGGGCAAAATTCTTGGGAACCCCTCCGCCGATCATGAACAGGCCACTCACCGGCGCCTGCATCTTGATCATGGTCAGTTCCCTGAAATCCTTCACCGAGTCGATGGACACATGGGCTTCCGGATGTTCCCACTGATGCTTGACCAGGCCGAAGCCTGCACTGCTGTCGCTGAATGCTGGGCAGAAGACGGGAACACCCATCTCATAGGCCGCCAGGACCAGCGAATCTTTGGTCTTCTCCCTTCCCGTAAGGTACCTGCCCATTTCGCGGATGAATTCCCTGCTGGAACAGACCCCGGGCTTCATTCCGTCGGCGATTTTGCGGATGGTCATGTCGCACTCCTGCAGTTGCTCCTCATCTATGTAGGTGTCGTAGATGCGGTCGATATACAAATCTCTCAGCATTTCGTCATCCACATGGGGTGAACCTTTGTAATGGTGGAATCCAAGGGCTTCGAAAAAATCCATATCCACCACCGACGCTCCGGTGGCCACCACTGCATCCACCATCCCGCTGCGGATCATGTCCGTGTATATTTGCAGACAGCCACCGGCGCCGGTGCTGCCTGCCAGGGTGAGGATCAGGGTGCATTCCGGATCTTTGACCATCCGGTGCAGGATCTCAGCAGCCCGGGCGGTGTCCCTCGAAGTGAAAGACATCTCCTTCATGCCATCGATGATGGGGGTGGAATCAAAGGATTTGATGTCGATGTGTTGAATTTTTTCAGCCAGTAGATCTTTCTTCTTTCCCATGATCGCAGAAAATCAATGATAACGGTAACTTAAAATTTTATATATCAGTTTTGCTGCCAAAAAATCGGGCGCCTTGTTGGTTTCTGTGGGACAAAGCTCCACCACGTCAAATCCGACAACCTCTTTTTCCCGGGACACCCTCCGCAACAATGCCAGGAGACTGTACCAGTCCATTCCCCCCGGTTCGGGAGTTCCTGTGGAGGGCATGACGGAGGGATCCAGCACATCCAGATCCAGGGTCAGGTACACCTGCTGGTTCAGCGTGGCCATCACCCGGTCTATCCAGTCCGGGTCACTGACGATCTGCTCCTGGAAAAAGAACCTTCCCGGATCCATGTGCTTTTTCTCAGAAATATCCATGCTCCGGATGCCCGCCTGGGTAACCGGACAGAGTTCACGGACCCTTGCCATGACACATGCATGGTTGAGAAGGCTTCCCAGGTATTCCTCCCGGAGATCCGCGTGTGCATCCATCTGAAGCACGGACATTCCGGGATACTTCTGGTGGTGTGCCCGGACAGCTCCCAGGGAGACAGAATGCTCTCCCCCGATGGTCACCACGAATTTGTCCCGCTCCAGCCATTCTTCCACCCGCTCCTGTACGGCCTTCACCATGGTTTCGGGATCCCTGCCTTCGGTGACCGGCTCGTCGGTGTGGATCCCCCGCCTGTAAACCTCGCTGTCAGTTTCGATGTCGTACAGTTCCATGTTGGCCGAAGCTTCTATGATCGCAGCCGGTCCCCTGTCAGCTCCTTTGATCCACGTACTGGTACCGTCATAGGGAACGGGGACCAGTACGATCCCCGAATCCGCCGGGTTCCCGTACGCTCCTGCAATGTCACCGAAATTGTTCATTCCTCAGCTTTGTATCACAGGATGATAATAGGAGGTGAAGCAGAGGGCGGTGAGCGCCGTGCCGTGGGCTTTCCTGGGAATAAAGGATTCGGAAAGGATCCGGGGATCGCCCAGCTCGTACCTGTCCGAATACCCGTGCTCGTAAAGCTCCTCCAGACTGGCTTTGAGCCTTCTTTCCAGTTCCCGCAAATCGTAGTTGCCTTCGTGCTCGCAAACCAGGCCCCCGTACCTCGATCCGCTGCTGCGGTCGTACAGCCATGCATAAATGATCCCGGCGGTGGCCTGCTCCCCTTTGCCCGCATTGCAGACGGACATGATGGACTCCAGAACAGCACCATGGGTGATCCGTTCGGGACGGTCGATCCGGGTGGCAATCTCCGGCAGGATGGATGAGTAGGTCATGATGTTGCACATCTCGATCTGTGCAGCTTTGAGTGCCAGGTGATACGAACCTGCATGGATGGCGATGTCGCTTTCACCGGTACCCGAGGTTTCAAAATAATGTGCGGGAACCCTGTTCCCTGTGTAAAAACCGCCTGTTCCTACAGGCAGGATCTTTTTTTGTTCGATTGTCAGTATGTCTTGCATGATTTTCCATTTTTTTGGTGATGAAACAAAATTGATAAACCACCAGGGTTCCTTGTCCCGGTGGAAAAAATGGAAATGGGTGTTCAGACCCTGATCTTGATTCTCAGGTAAAAAAGGAAATACAGCAGGTGGACGGTATACAGGTTCAGCCAGTACCGCAGAAAACCTCCCGGGATCGGAAGCAGACCTTTGTATTTCCCTGCAAACGGCATTTACGTAAGTAACTAATTAGTAGATAATTATAATTAACTTTGCAAAAGTGGTTCAAAAGTATATAAAAATATAATACAATGCCATACAACGGGTAAAAAAAACGACAATTGGCCCGGATTTTTTCTTAACCGACACAATTTAAAACACCCCTGACATACCCTACCGATTCAGCCAGACCGGGAAGCGGGTCGTTCCCGTCCTTTTCAAATTCAAAGCTTGCCACGCCCGTGTATTTCTTTTTTATCAGCAACTTCAGGAACGAGGGGATGTCAATGATCCCCCTGCCCATCTCCACGGTGGTCCCGGATGAATCCGCCTGATCCACATCCTTGATATGCACATCATGCACCCGGTCGAAGAACCTGGATGTTTCCACGACGGGATCCAGCCCGATGCGAACCATGTGACCGATATCCATACACAGCCCCATTCGCGGATCAAGATCCGAGATCCTCGTGTAGGCACTTTCAGGACTGGGATACCTTTGATCGCCCGGCCCGTGGTTGTGAATGGCCAGCCTGATATCGTAATCCCGGACCTTCCGGTCGCACAATTCCAGCAGGCCATGCTCGGGGACGCCGATGATCATTTTTAGTCCCGCCTGCTTCGCATACTCAAATGCCCTGTTCACCTCTTCCTCCGAGCTCATGTAAATGACACCGGCCCCATAGAGGCTGATGCCGGCATTTCTCACAAGATCGGCCGCCTTTGCGATCTCATCCGGGGAGGATTCCAGTGGCATGTGCATGCTCTTCAGGGCAATGTGGCCGATTCCCAGCCTGCGGGTCATCCGGATGGTCTCTTCAAGACTGAATTCTCTGAAGGTGTAAGAGGCGATGCCCAGTTCAAAGGGAATTTTATTGCCTGTCTCCTTCGGCTCCGGGTGCGATCCTCCGGCAATGGCTCCGGGGACCTGCGAGGCCATCAGTCCGATCCCGGAAAGCCTCAGGAAATTTCTTCGGGAAAAATGCATGATTGTTGTCGTCTGTTTTAGTTAAAATGAAATGCCGGAGGACAAATTAAAAAAAAATAACATCAAATACACGTGCTCATTGTTGAATTATGTATAAATTCAGTTTCGTTTTGTCAGCCACGGATGACGCCCGTCACTGCGGGATTCAATGAGCTTGATTACAAATCATTAACATATCATACAAATGAACAGGACCATACTAACTTTCTTTTTTTGGATCGCCACATCGGCGCTGGTTTCACAGCCACAGACAGATCCCGGGCAGCCCCTTCCCCTGGACGGGAAAGTACGATACGGACAGCTGGACAACGGACTGACCTATTACATCCGGGCCAACCAGGAACCCAGGGAGCGTGCATCATTTTACATCATACAGAATGTGGGTGCCCTGCTCGAAGAGGACCATCAGGACGGACTGGCCCATTTTTTGGAGCACATGGCGTTCAACGGGACCAAACATTTTCCGGAAAAGGGGATCATCCATTTTCTGGAACGGCACGGGGTGGCCTTCGGGGAAAACATCAATGCGTATACCAGTCAGAACCAAACGGTTTATAACCTGAGCGATGTCCCGGTGAACAAACCCGGCATCCTGGACACCTGCCTGCTCATCCTGCACGACTGGTCCCATTACCTGCTCCTGACCGAGGAAGAGATCGATCTGGAGCGGGGCGTGATCAAAGAGGAATGGCGGACCAGGAGAAATGCCCAGTGGAGGATGTTCACCGCGTCGCTTCCCTACCTGTACCCCAACTCCAAATTTGCGGAAAGAGATGTGATCGGATCCCTGGATGTGATCGAGAATTTCGAGTACGATGCCCTCAGGGATTTTTATCACAAGTGGTACAGGACCGATCTGCAGGCAATCGCCATGGTGGGGGATTTCGATGCGGAAGAGATGGAGCAAAAAGTGAAGGAGCTCTTTTCGAAAATCCCGCCGGTGCAGGATCCTGCCGAAAGGCCCTTCTTCGAAATCCCCGATCATGAAGCGCCTGTATACGGACTGGTAACGGACAGGGAAGCGGACCAGACGGTGATCCGGTACATGATCCGTCACCGGGATCCCGATGAAGGGGTCAGGACGGTCATGGATCTGCGTGAGGATTATATCCAGACCCTCTTCAACAACATGATGTCCCAGCGGATCGATGAACTGCTGCAGAAAGGAGATCCTCCATTCGTGGTGGGGGTCATCAATTACGGGGAATTTGAAAGGGGATATGAGGCCCTGAGCGTGATCGCCATCCCCAGGCCCAATGAGGAGGAAAAGGGGTTCAGGGCACTGCTGACCGAGCTGGAGCGGGTGAAAAGGCACGGGTTCACCCCGGGAGAGCTTGAACGCGCCAAATCCAACATCCTCACGCGCTGGGAGAAATACTACAAAGAACGTGACAAGATCTCCAACGACGAGTATGTGGATGAGTACGTCAGCCATTTCCTGGAGGGAGATGCCTTCGTTTCGGTAGAAGATGAGTTCCAGCTGATCCAGCTGCTGTTGCCCACCATCACAACGGCAGATTTTGACGCACGTCTGACCCGGTGGATCGGGGACAAAAACCGTGTGCTTGTGGTACAGGGACCGGAAGGGGAAGATGTTGAGCACCTGACCGAGGAGGCATCCTCCAGGATCATCGAAGAGGTTGCCCTGGCGGATGTGGAGCCCTACGCGGACGAGGCACTGGCCGAATCCCTGATCTCCGGGGACCTTGTGCCCGTTGGTGTTCTTGAGACAAAGGAGCTCCCGGTTTTCAATGCGGTTGAGTGGACGCTTGAAAATGGGGCGCGGGTGATTTTCAGGCATGCGGATTACGAGAAGGACCAGGTGCAGTTGCATGCTTACAGCGAGGGAGGAACCTCGCTTTACGGAGATGAATATGTGCCGTCGGCGGATATGCTCACCAGCCTTGTTAATTTCTATGGTCTCGGGGAGTTTGATGCGATGGGACTGCAGAAAATGCTGACGGGCAAGAACGTTTCCGTACAGCTGAGCCTGAACAGCCTGAACGAAGGCATGGACGGCACGGCAAGTCCCGGTGACATGGAAACACTCATGCAGCTGGTCTATCTTTATTTCACCCATCCCCGGTTCGACCAGGAGGCCCACCAGGCGATCATGGCCAGGTACGGCGCACTGGTCCGGAACATGGGGAACAATCCGCAGAAGGTCATGGGAGATTCGCTGAGCCTGATCCTCTCCGATTACCATCCCCGCACCAGAGTCCTTAATGAGGAATTCCTGGAGGATGTCCGGCTGGACATGATCGAAGAAGTGTACCGCGACCGGTTTGCCGACGCGGGTGATTTCATTTTCATCATCGTGGGGAACATGGACCGGGAAGAGGCGAAGGTGCTTTCGCAGAAATATATCGGTGCAATTCCCGATGAGGACCGGGAAGAAACCTGGATCGACAGGAAGATCTACGAACCGGAGGGGGTCGTGAAAAAGGAGATCCCCATGCTCCTGGAAACCCCGAAGGCAAATGTGAACATTGTGCTGCACAATGAGATGGCGTATGATCCCTATCACCTCATGGTGATGCGGGTCATCGAAGGGATCCTGGACCTGAGGTACGTGGAATCGATCCGGGAAGAGGAGGGAGGCACCTACGGAGTAAGCATCCGGACCAGTCTGGGCAGATGGCCTGTGGAAAAAGCCAGGATGCAGATCAGGTTCGACTGTGATCCCGGAAGGGCTTCTTCTCTGAAGGAGAAGGTCTATGATGAACTCATCACCCTGGCGGAGGAAGGTCCCCGTGGGGAGGATCTGTCAAAAACCGTGGAAAATCTGCTGAAAACAAGGGAACAGAACAAGGAGCACAACGCCTATTACCTGAATACTATTTCTGATTATTACATTCACGGGATCAATTTCGACGATCCGGCCAACTATGAGGAGATCCTGAGGACCCTGACCCCTGCTGACGTGCAGGGGGTCATGGCGGACTTCTACAGGGATCCCAATGTGGTGGATGTGGTGTTTGTTCCGAAGGAAGCGGCGACTCCCTGATCCGGGTTCAAAAAAGCCCGTGGATGTTGGCATTGATCTTGTCGATCACCGAGCTGAGATGTTCGGGATTGTCCCTGAAGTTGTAGTGGTCCACATCAACAATCAGCAGCTTGCCCAGGTTGTAGGTCTCCACCCATGCCTCGTACCGCTCGTTCAGGTGTTTCAGGTAATCCAGCCGGATATTGTTTTCGTACTTGCGTCCCCGTGCCTGGATCTGCTCCACCAGGGTGGGAATGGTGGCCCGCAGGTAGATCAACAGCTCAGGTGGTTCGATCAGGGAACTCATCAGGTTGAAAAGCGCAAAATAATTTTCAAAATCACGGGTGCTCATCAGTCCCATGCTGTGCAGGTTGGGGGCGAAGATGTAGGCATCCTCATAGATGGTCCGGTCCTGGATCACATTCTTACCCGATTGCTTGATCTTGATGATCTGGCTGAAACGGCTGTTCAGGAAATAGATCTGGAGATTGAAACTCCACCGCTGCATATCCTGGTAAAAATCGTTGAGATACGGATTATCCTCCACATCCTCATACTGGGCTTCCCAGGCGTAGTGCTTGGCCAGAAGACTGGCGAGTGTTGTTTTCCCTGAACCGATGTTTCCGGCAACTGCTACATGCATGAGCGTTTGATGATTTAGTCGATATGACTAAGATAATAACTTTTATCGGGTTAATAATTCTTTCAGCTCATCTAAATACCTGCGGTCGTTTGAAAGCCTGGGGATTTTGTTCTGCCCGCCCAGTTTGCCCCTGTACTGCATCCACCTGTAGAAAGTTCCCTGCTCCACCGGAACGATTATTGGACGGTCCAGGGTGATCCCCTTGTGCCTTTTCGCCTCGTAGTCCGAATTGACCGAACAGAGGGTTTTATCCAGCACTTCCCGGAACTTCTCCATATCACCGGGAGGTGTCTGAAATTCGATGATCCATTCATGCGCTCCCTTGGATAAGCCGCTCATGTACAGGGGACCGGCCGTGTATTCCTTCATGACCGCCCCCGTTTCCCGGCAGGCTTCCAGCAGCGCCTTCTCCGCGTTATCCAGGATCACTTCCTCCCCGAAGGCATTGATGTAATATTTGGTCCGGCCGGTAATCTTGAATTTATGCGGATTGAGGGAGGTAAATATGATGGTATCGCCGATCATGTACCTCCAAAGCCCCGCGTTGGTGGTGATCACGATCGCATAATTGATGCCCACCTGCACATCCCTGATGGTGCGCACGGGAGGATTCGGTTCATGAAAATGATCCATGGGGATGAATTCGTAAAACACCCCCAGGTCCAGCATCAGCAGCATGTCGTCGCGGTCCAGTTCATCCTGGATGCCGAAAAACCCTTCCGACGCATTGTATGTTTCCAGGTAACTCATGTGCGGTGAGGGGATCAGCTTTTTGAATTGTTCCCGGTATGGCTTGAAGCTGATGCCGCCGTGGGTGAACAGCTCCAGGTTAGGCCATACCTGAAGGATATCCGTTTTGCCCGTATAATCAAGCACCGCCTGGAGAAGGACCAGGTTCCAGGAAGGGACCCCGGCGATGCTGGTGACATTCTCGTTGAAGGTATGCTTCACGATTTTATCCAGCTTCTCCTCAAAATCGGGGATGAGGGCGACCTCGGCCGACGGGGTTCTGATGAAATTGGCCCAGAAGGGCAGGTTCTCGATGAGCACTGCGGACAGGTCCCCGTAAAAGGACTGGTTGCTGAACTTGTTGATCTGTGAACTCCCGCCCAGCGTGAGCGCCTTTCCCCTGAGGATCCCGTTATCCGGCCGCTCCTTCGTGTAGAACGCGATCACATCCTTCCCGCCTCGGAAATGGCAATCCTCCAGTGCCTCGAAGCTGACCGGGATGAACTTGCTCTTGTCAGCCGTGGTGCCCGATGATTTGGCGAACCATTTGATTTCCGTGGGCCACAGCAGGTTCTGTTCTCCGTCGCGCAGGCGGTTCACATAGGGGGTAATGTCTTCGTAGGTGCTGATTGGAACACGCTGCTGGTATTCTTCGATGGTATTGATGGAATCATACCCGTACTGGATCCCCCAGGTGGTTCTTGCAGCCTGTTCCACCAGCCTGAAAAAAACCTCCTGCTGCACATTGAAAGGGTATTGTCTGAAAAGCTCAATCTGGTGAAGACGCTTCACGTTCACCCAGGAAATAATGGAATTCAGAAGAGGCATGAACCGGCGGTTAAAGGATCAGCATGGCATCTCCGTATGTCCCGAATCGGTAGCCTTCTTTAATGGCCACCTTGTAAGCGTTCATTAAATATTCGTATCCGGCAAAGGCGGAGACCATCATCAGCAAGGTGGAATAGGGAAGGTGAAAGTTGGAAACCATGTGGTTGGGAACGCTGAATTCATAGGGCGGAAAGATGAACTTGTTCGTCCACCCGTCATACTC
>DSDZ01000289.1 GCA_011048475.1 Bacteroides sp.
GGACGTACAGACAGTTCTCAAACGGCGCTCCGCGAGGCGTGAGGAGTTTGAATCGATCCATGGCTGGCGCGTTGTGATTGAGGCGGACAGGTCAAGACCTCTGTGGCCGCAGGGTTTCGATCCCCTGAATGTGCATCTTGTGGAAGGGGGTGTTCTACATTCACGTTTTATCAAGCTGGGTAACGAGAGCGGTAACATGGAGGTAATGGGAATGACTTCCCTTACGGAGGAGATCGGACCGCACCCTCTCTTCAATGGAGTACTTCGTATAGTTGTGGCGGGATTCGAAAGCGAGCCGTCAGCTACGGCAGAAGGCGACCGGGTGCATGTCAACTCGGTCGGATTTAAGGCAAATTTTACGGGTGCCAGCATCGAACGGGTCAATCAGGAAGTAGTCATCCGCCTTCATATGCAGTAGATGAACCATCAGGTGAATCTTTGGAACAATGTTTAAAAAACTACAGCAAATGACTGGTCTTTTCGCCGTAAATATTACGTCATTAATATTTACTTCTTTTGGGTTCATATGTTTTCATAGCATTGAGGCACAGGTACCACCTGAGCCGTCGGGCCGGAGACTGAGAACGATTGTGGAGGATAAATATCCGGACAACAGCATTCTGATCGGAGGCACGACGGGCTCATGGGCTTTTGGCACCAGTACAGGTTTGATCATGGACCGGGAATTCAACTATGTCACCCCCGAGAATGATTTTAAACAATGGAATATCCACCCCGATCCCGATACCTGGAACTGGGTACAACCAGATGCCTGGCTGGATCACATTTCTGACAACGGTCAGATACTCCGGATGCACTGTCCGGTTGGCCCTCAATGCTCCAGCTGGGCGCAAACGGATTCCAGAACCGCACAGGAACTTGAACAGGTGATGCGGGAATTCATGCAGGCAGTCTGTGAACGTTATGACGGAAAAGAAGGCATTATCTCCATGGATGTGGTGAACGAAACCGTCCAGGGAGGATACTGGAAAAAGAACGAGGCCGGTACCGGGGGCTGGGAGATGCCCTGGTATATCATCGGACTGGATACAGATGCAAATAAAACGCCTCTCTATATCCGTTATGCATTCGAGATTGCCAGTGAGTATGCGCCCAATCTGAAATTGATCTATAATCATCATGAGGATCCGAATTCGGTTTCTTCCTGGAACCTGATAAAAAGCACCATTGGCTATTTGCGTAACCTGGGCCTCCGGGTGGACGGCATCGGCTGGCAGGCGCATGTGGACAACGGATGGTCGACAACGGCAAATCTGGATCGGCTCAGGGATCTGATTGACTGGGCCCATGAAAATGAACTTGAATTCCACGTCACTGAAGCCAGTGTATGGATTAACGGAGAGCATACCGAACAGGCTCTTCAAACCCAGGCAACAACCTATGGCAAAATCGTGGAAGTTTTGCTTGAAAAGCGGGTGAGCGGAAAAGTTGGCTGGAATACCTGGCATATTGACGACGGTCATGGATGGAACAATGACAAAGCCCCGTCACTCTTTGATGAGGATTATCAAGCCAAACCGGCCTATTATGCAATTCAGGAAGTGCTGGAGAACGATCCGGCAGGAATGACCGGCTCTCCGGAAAATCATCCGGGTGCATTTCAATTACATGATAATTATCCTGATCCATTTCATTCGACCACATCAATCACTTATAGCCTGCCGGAATCTGCACATGTTGAAATTGCAGTATACAGCGCAACAGGCCAGAGAATCACCACCCTGGTAAAGGAAGAAAAAGGTGCCGGGGAATATCAGGTTTACTGGAATGCGGAAAATTCTGTGGACCGATCGATCCCTGCAGGAATTTACTTCTGCCGCATGAAAGCAAACCATTACACCAAAACATGCAGGATGATCTTGCTGGAATGAGGCCAGCTTTAGCTGAATGTGCCTGAATCTCATGGGACAGTGAAAATTCGGCCGGCCAAAATAGCGAACTTTGACCAGATCTGGCCGATTTTTCATGAAATAGCCGCGGCCGGGGAGACATATGCTACTTCAAATATGCCATCTTCCTCGCTGTGCCATATGCTCCCATTTTAATCCGGTAAAAATAGATTCCCGGGGCCAGGAGGCTGCCCTCGTTGTCCTTCCCGTCCCACACCGCGGAATATTCTCCGGTTGTGTGATAGCCATCTACCAGTTTTTTCACCAGTTGGCCCTGTTCGTTGTATATTTTCAACTCAACATGCGATGGTTCCAATACTGAATATGTGATCGTGGTTGTCTGACTAAACGGATTCGGATAGTTTGGATGTAACCGAAATGTTGCAGGAAGATGTTCTGCACGATCGGCGACACCCGTCATGGCACTAGCGGGCATCGGATTGCGCTTAAAGAAGTTCCAAATCTCAGCACTGGCGTTTATATCCAGGTTGGTGGGGCCAAAGCTATATGGACCTGTTCCCGGCCAGCCATGACCGCCTTTGTTGATACGATAAAGAAGTACTTCGGTATCATCATCACCACCGACATACGCAATAAGCGTCACCGTACTATTGTCATTTACCACAAATTCAGGCAGATCAGTAACAATCGAATCCGGTGAACAATTATTCCGGGATGACCAGTAAGAGGCTGTTGCAGTTGCCGGAGTAATCAAACCGGGGACACCGGTATAGGGAACGAGCCCGTCAGCGGTGCCGTGCATCAGCAGGGCAGAAAAGGGTCTGCCGGGAGCAGCATTTAATGAATCCAGCAATTCGTAGGTCAGTGGCCCTGCTACACCCCCTGCAGAAGCAAATCGATGCGGGAGCCTGTGGGCGAGGTAAAAAGAAAACGTACAACCGTTCGACCAGCCGGTCGCATGGACCCGCGACAAATCAATGCTGAAATCCGCATCGATATGATCGAGTAAGCTATCGGAGAAAGAAATATCATCCTGGTTGGCAATGTATCCCGGTAAATTCCAGCCGGCACCCGGACCAAATCCCGGAACAAGAATCTGGAATCCCTGCGGGTATGCCACAAGAAAGTGTGCGGTATCGGCAATGAGATTCATTTTGGAATAGGTATTCATTTGTGCAGTTGCATTGCTTGTCCATCCGTGATAATTAATAACCAGCGGCCACTCCTCCTGCCCGGTATAGTCGTTCGGAACATATAACAGGTATTGGCGCAGCATTCCATCATGTATAAGACTTCTCTGGTGAACCACCCCACCCTGCCCGCACACGAACGAACCAGTAAGAAAGAAAAACAGGATGGGGGAAATTATTGTTTTTCTGATGCCCTCCGGATTTCCCGGCACGGATACGCCTGGTCGCAAAACGCCTGCAGACAGTAATTGTAACCTGTACAGAAAGAAATTCATAATGACCTCCTTTTGATTACTGAACTTTAAAAAGACTAAATAAACATTGTCAAAATTACGGTGATAACCAGAATTATACTTTTCTTAAAAGGCCATTTATTTGACTCAAAAGGCGTTTTTAAAACTTAATATAAATCGATAAAGATCTTTGGCTTATTTGCCAGAAAGGAGTACACCAATGAATATGATCTGGCTGATGAAATCGAAGATTTCGTGGAACTGAAAGTGGATCTTGTTTCAGGAAATGTTATAAAGAAGGGGTTTCTGAAGTCAATTGATCCTGATTTATCGCATGTCTGAGCAGGATTCTATATTGCTAATGCAGAATATGATAGGGGCGACATAAAAGAATCTGCGTAATAATATGACCAAATATTCATGGGTTCTCTTACTTTTACCGATGGAGATCTCTAATATATGAGGATCAGGTTTCTTGTCGTCCTATTGTATGAGTTCACGATCGCATCCAACGGGCAGGAGATCGATCAACCTCCAGTTCTTCATCATTTCACCGGGAGCATTCGGTGGGAAATCTTTCGGTACAGGAGTTTTTATCAATAATCATGGCAATATCACATGAATGGAAAAGAAAGAATACTGACGGCTCTTGAGGTGAGAGAGCCGGATTGCGTCCCGTTGTATATCCACGGCATCAATGAGGCACCCATAATCGGCATTGGGAAACATCTAACGGATGGTTTGCCCGAATCCCGGGATTTCAGATTGATGAATGACAGGGATAAACGCAAGCTTGTGGATACACTTTTCATGATCCATGAGCACTTTGACATTGACGGCATTACCACCTTTGAAATCGGCCATGAAGAGAAATTGGATGATCTCCATGTCAGGGATGGGTTCGGAGTGGTATATCAATTGTCGGAATACGGGATTCCGGTGCCTGTCGGCCATCCTGTAAAGTCCCTTGCTGACCTGAAGAATTTTACTCCCCCGGTTCCCAGAAAAGAAGATCTGGGCCTTCTGAATCTTGCAGTTGAAAGGTTCAAAGGCCAGAAAGCGACCTTCTGGCTCATGCGGGGGGTGTTCGTACGGTCCTGGCGTCTGATCGGGATGACCAATTACATGATGAATGTCTATGCCGATCCTGAATTTCTCCATTTGCTCGCACAGATGATGGTGGAATTCAGTCTTGCCCAGCTGGAACTACTGGTCGAAGCCGGTCTTGATGTCCTGGTCATTGAGGATGATATTGCCATGAATAACGGTCCCATGGTATCCCTGGAACATTTCAAAACTTACATCAACCATTATAACCGGCAGATCGTGGATAGTGCACATCAAAAAGGGCTCAAAGTGGTCAGGCACTCTGACGGCAACCTCTGGCCCCTTCTGGATGTGCTCATTGAAACCGGGTACGACGGGATCAATCCGCTGGAGCCTCAGGCCGGTATGGCAATGAAAGAGGTAAAAGCCTACTGCGGAGATAAGATCTGTTTACTGGGGAACATAGATAGTGTGGATCTATTACCCAGGGGGACTACAGAACAGGTTGAACAGGCCGTCATCCAGACGATTAATGACGGGGCTGCCGGCGGCGGGTTGATCATCTGCTCATCAAATTCCCTGCATCCGGGGGTCAATCCCGAAAATTGCATGGCCATGTTCAGGGCCGTTCGCAGGCACGGTCAGTATTAAAAAGACTGCCTCATCGGATCGTGAAGCCTGGGACTCAAAGTCGGTTATCATGCGTTACACCAGTTAAAGGCAGTCTTAAAGAATTATTTAATTTTGTATAGGAATACAGGTTCCAGGAATAGAACAATGCATATTGACAGATCATATATTACATCGGATTCGTTTGAGAAAAATGAGATCCAGGTAATTGAGGAGATGAAAAAGACAACTCCCCAGGATCGGTTGGCTTTTATAAGAGACCATATTGAATTAAAAGACAATCTTCGTATTCCTGTAATCTCAGTTGAGGACCTTTTCAAAAATAAATCTTCAACAGGACGTAAAAAAGACGAGGCGGATCTGGAGGAACTTAGAAAACTCCTAGATAAAGATGATTCAAAGAACGATACAGATTAATACCCCCTCCCACAACGGCCTCTACGACATCACCCGACAGGTGGAGGCCATCGTAACTGAATCCGGCGTGAAGACCGGTATGGTCAATGTCTATGCCCAGGGGGCGACGGCCGGGATCATGATCCAGGAGAACTGGGATGAATCGGTCCAGACCGATGTGATCAACCTGCTTAAAAAACTGATCCCTGCAGGGGTATGGGAACATGACCACCAGGACAACAACGGGGATGCCCACCTCAAGGCGGGGATGGTGGGGCCCCAGGAAACCATTCCCATCGTGGACGGGAAAATGGGATTGTCCACCTGGCAGAATATTTTCTTCTGTGAATTCGACGGACCCCGCAGTAACAGGAATATCATGGTTACAGTGATGGGAGCGGAAACATCGGGATCGTGAGAAACAACAGGGTGCACAGTTTTGTTATCCTCTGAAAAGAGGCAATGAACAGATCGCTGAAAGTTGAAAAATCCATTATCCTTCATGCAGAGCCGGAAAAGGTCTGGTTCGCACTGACGGATCGGGATACCGTTAAAAAATACTTTTTCGGCACCGAGGCTGTTTCTGACTGGAAAGTGGGAAGCGACCTTGTATTCCGGGGTACAATAGAGGGGAAATCATTCGAGGACAAAGGACACATCCTTGCTGTTGAACCAGGTAAATATCTCAAATATGATTACTGGAGTGCATTCTCAGGAATTGAGGATGTGCCGGGGAATTACAGCCATGTAACCTATATCCTGGAAGATGCAGGAGGAAAGACCAATCTTATCCTGAGCCAGGTCGGATTTGCAGGGGAAGAGGCCAAAAACCATGCTGAAATCGGTTGGGATATGGTTTTGAAAGGCCTTAAAGAATTACTTGAGGAGGGATCAGATCCAGTCGGTTAGCTGTAGCTCCTCGATCCCGGTGACCCCCGCCAGGGATTCCAGCAGGTCGCTGTTCATCCTTCCGCGGACATGGACCAGCACGTTTTCGTCTCCCCCGACCAGTACGATCAGGTCCCTGATCCTGCCTTTCTTTTCCCGTGCGGCGATCACCACATCCTCTTGACCATCATGTACCTCCATCAGTAAATGATACCCGTTGGTCATGCGGTCCACATTCACCTCCCTGGCGAAATTTACATCCCGGTAGCGTGTGTTATCTTCGATGGTAAGAACGGTAACCGATCGCAGAGACCTGACCAGCTCTCTTTCTTCAGGGTCCAGATCGGCAATGGCACCGGCGATCCGGAGCAAAAACCCGGGAATACGGAGGGAAACCACCCCCTTTTCACCTTTATAGGTATAATAAAGCCTGTCGAGCCCTGATGGTTGAGAAAGCATGGTTGCACAGAGCGCTGCAAGGACTGTGATCAGGAGTATCTTTTTCATGGTTGTTCAGCTTTAGGATTCTATCCATAAGACGGACAACCCGTGAGGATGTTACAGGAAAACGCCGCAGAAGGCTTATTCTTTTTCCGAAAAGGGATCTTTCTCAATGAAGGCCAGGTTGCTTTTCAGTTTGCTGTAGCCCGCACGCCGGACTGCTGATACGGAAAAAAGCCGCCTGTACTTTTCCTGATCCAGGCTGTGCCATTCTTCCCGGGACATCTCAAGCAGCCCGGGGAAAGGCTCAAACGCGGGTTCATCATGCTCCGGGGCTTTCCGGTTCCAGGGACAGACCTCCTGGCAGATGTCACATCCGAAAACCCGGTTAGCAAACTTTCCGGTCAGCTCACCGGGGATCTGCCCCCGGTTTTCAATGGTCTGGTAAGAGATGCACCGGCCGGAATCGATGGTCCTCTCCGGCAGGATTGCACCGGTGGGACAGGCATCCACGCAGCGGGTGCAGCTTCCGCAGAGATCCTTTACCGGAACCCGGTTATATTCCAGTTCCAGATCCAGGATGATCTCCCCGATAAATACGAATGAACCGGCGCGTCTGGAGATCAGGCAGGAATTCCTGCCGATCCAGCCCAGTCCCGCTTCCCGGGCCCATGCCCGCTCCAGGACAGGGGCAGAGTCCACAAAGATCCTTCCCCTGGCCTCCCCGATCTCCCTTATGATAAAGTCGAACAACCGCTTCATTTTGTCCTTCATCACATGGTGATAGTCCTTTCCGTATGCATATATGGAAAGCACTGGCGCACACGGATCCTGCTGCTTTTTGTCGGTATAATAGTTGTACAGAAGGGAGATGACACTTCTGGCTCCTTCCACCAGGAGGGTGGGATCGGTTCGTTTCGTGAAATGACGGGTCATGTAACCCATGCCTGCATGGTGGCCCCGGTCGATCCAGAAGCGCAACCGTTCCGCATCACCGGAAAGTGCCTCCGCCCTGGAGAATCCGCAATCGGCAAATCCCAGACGGATCGCCTCTTCCCGGATCGCCTGTGAATATTGTTGGATGGAATTGATGGTTTAAATCTATTCAGGTTGAAACGCAAATGTATTCTCCCGACTCCCGACTCCCGACTTCCGACTCCCGACTTTCGACTTTCGACTAAGTCACATGAATCCAAGTTCCAGCTTCGCCTCTTCGCTCAGCATCGATTTATCCCAGGGCGGGTCGAACACCAGGTTGATGTGGACCTCCTCCACCTCGTCAATGGCTTCCACCGCGCTCTCCACATCCATGAGCAGCATGTCTACCACCGGGCAGTTGGGAGCGGTCAATGTCATGGTGATCCGGGCCTCCTTCTTTTCTGTATATTCGATTTCGTAGATCAGTCCCAGGTCATAGATATTCACCGGGATCTCCGGATCATATACCTTTTTCAGCGCCTCTGCGATTTTTCCTTCAATTTCCAGAAAGTCCGTCGATTCACTCATCTTTTCCGGTTTTATGGTTTGCCTTTGCCTGATAGGCCAGCGCATATGTGCGCATTTTCTTCACCATGGACAGCAGTCCGTTGGAGCGGGTCGGGGAGAGGTTCTGGTGAAGCCCGACTTCCTCGATGAAAAACAGATCATCCTCCAGGATCTCCGCCGGGGTGCGCCCGCTCATCACCCGGACCAGCAATGCCACAATTCCTTTCACGATGACTGCATCACTGTCGGCCCTGAACTCGATTTTTCCGTCCTTCAGCTCCGCGTGGAGCCACACCCTCGACTGGCAGCCCCTGATCAGGTACTCGTCGGTCCTGTATTCGGGAGCCAGTTCGGGCAGATCGTTTCCCAGTTCGATGAGGTAATTGTACTTGTCCAGCCAGTCCTCAAAGACTGAAAACTCATCCACAATGTCCCGCTGTGTTTCGTGAAGTGTCATCTCACAGGTAAAACAACGATTGATCGGACTTTGTTGTGTTTTGATTCAGGATAGCATCTGCATGGTTTTTTCCAGCCCATCCGCAAAACGGGCCACCTCTTCTTCCGTGTTATAGAATACAAGGGAGGCCCTGATGGTCCCGGTGATCCCGAAGTGATCCATCACGGGCTGGGTGCAGTGTGTCCCGGTACGCACAGCGATCCCCATTTTGTCAAGGATCATCCCTGCATCGTAGGGATGGATCTGATCCAGGAGAAACGAGAATACAGATATGCGGTGACCGGCCCTGCCATACAGGGTCAGTCCGGGAATACCTTCCAGTTTATCCGTCATCAGGCGGATCAGGTGTGATTCATGTTCTTTGATCTCACCGATCCCGAGCGATTGCACATATTCCAGCGCGGCACCCAGGCCGATGGCTCCCGTGTAGTTGGTCGTCCCGGCTTCGAATTTAAACGGCAGGGCGTTATAGGTGGTTCCTTCAAAGGTGACCCGGTCCACCATATCCCCTCCGCCCTGATAGGGAGGAAGCTCCTCCAGCCATTTCTCCTTGCCATACAGCACTCCCGATCCGGTTGGACCGAAGATCTTGTGGGCGGAAAAAACATAAAAATCGCAATCCATGTCACGTACGTCCACTTCCCCGTGCTGTACCATCTGGGCACCGTCTACCAGGACCGGGATGTCAAGGGCGTGCGCCCTTCGGATGATCTCTTTCACGGGATTCACCGTGCCCAGGGAGTTGGAAGCATGCACCACGGCCAGGATCCGGGTCTTCTCCGTGATCAGATCATCCAGCGAATCCAGCACCAGTTCTCCCCGGTCGTCCATGGGGATCACTTTCAGCATGGCGTTTTTTCTTTCGCACATCATCTGCCAGGGCACCAGGTTGGAGTGGTGCTCCATTTCGGTGATCAGGATCTCATCACCCGGTCTGACATATTTTTCCCCGAAAGAGAAGGCCACCGAGTTGATCGATCCGGTGGTTCCGCTGGTGAAGATGATCTCGCTGGTGGATGCCGCATTGATGAAAGCCCGCACGGACTCCCTTGCCTGTTCATACCTTTCGGTCATCCGGTCGCTCAGGTAATGAAGCCCGCGATGAATGGAACTGTTATAGGACTCCTGCAATTCGCTGACGGTCCGGATCACCACTTCCGGTTTGTGGGTGGTGGCACCATTGTCAAAATAGATCAGGGGTTTGCCATAGACTGTTTGCTTCAGGATGGGGAAATCGTTGCGTATGTCGGGAATACTGAGGGCCATCGGTCAACCGTTTTAATCGTCGCAGTGCATCACACAATTGTTGCACCTGGTGAGTTCCCCGCGGAGCCGTTTGCTGACCAGTCCCGAGATCCGGTCCAGCAGGGCAGGCTGTCTGATCCTGGAGATCACATCATCGGCAAAGGCATACATGAGCATCAGGCGGCTCTCATTCCTGGGGATCCCTCGCGATTGAAGATAGAACAGTGCATCCTCGTCCAGCTGTCCCACCGTGGCACCATGGCTGCATTTCACATCATCGGCATAGATCTCAAGCTGGGGCTTGGAGTTCATCCGTGCTGTATCGGTGAGCAGGATGTTCTTATTCGCCTGGAATGCCTGGGTTTTCTGGGCATCCGGGTACACATGGATCTTTCCGTTGAAGGCTCCTGTGGATGTGTCATCCAGCACACCTTTGTAATGCTGGTTGCTGACACATTTGGGAGATGTATGTTCGATCAGGGTGAAACTGTCCAGGTGCTGCTGCTTGTCCAGCAGAAACAGACCCAGTGCATTGGTTTCGGCCCCTTCGCCGTTCAGTTTCGCGTGCAGGTTGTTCCTGACGATACCCCCGTGAAGTGTAATGGTGCTGTGCTGGCACCGGGAATCCCGCGCCTGGTTGATCCACGTGTTGGTTACCTGGCACGAGTTGTTGTGCTCGTTCTGCAGCCTGAGTACGTCCAGCTGACTGTTTTCGGCGCTGTGGATCTCCGTGACCGAGTTGGTCAGGTACATGTGGGGAGAGAGGGTATGGTCACAGATGATCACCTCGGCGGATGCATTCTGTCCAAGGACAAAAAGATTCCGGTGCTGGACCATCTGGTTCTTGTCTGAGAGCAGCAGGTGGATGATCTGGATGGGGATTTCCAGGTGCCTGTTATCAGGAACGTAGAGGAAGATCCCGTCCTGTGCAAATGCAGTGTTCAGCGATACAAATGTTTCATTCTGCAGGGATGCGTTTTTACCCAGGTACGATCCCACCAGACCGGGATGCAAGCGGATTGCCTCCCTGAGACTTCCGTAGATGATCCCGTTCTCCAGTTCCTTCAGTTTATAACCAGATGGATTGTGAAAGAATCCGTTGAGCACCAGGAGCACTTCTGCATTCAGCATGGGTACATCACACCGGAACACCTCGTTGATATCGAATGAGATCTTCCTGGGCGAAAAATGGAAATCAAACTCTCTGTCAAACAGGGGTTCCAGGTGGGTGTGCCTGTAGTCTTCATCTTTTTTTGCCGGGAATCCTCCGTGTTCGAAGGATTTGATGGCATCTTCACGCAGCGTTTTCATGAACTGCGGCTCCCCGTTCCCGATCTCATCCCGGTACCGGTCATACAACGCAAGGTACTTGTCAACGGTTCCCAGTGCTTCAAGTGTATCCTTCATGCTGACAGGTGTTTATTCTACTTCAGAATCCACTTCGTTTTTGATCCAGTCGTACCCGTGGGTTTCCAGCTCCATGGCGAGCTGCTTGTCCCCCGACTTCACGATCCGGCCTTTATACAGCACATGCACATGATCGGGGACAATATACTCAAGCAGCCGCTGGTAATGGGTGATGATGATGGTCGCGTTATCGGGAGAACGCAGTGCATTCACCCCTTTGGCCACAATACGCAGCGCATCAATATCCAGCCCTGAATCCGTTTCGTCCAGGATGGCCAGTTTCGGTTCCAGAAGCGCCATCTGGAAGATCTCGTTCTTTTTCTTTTCCCCGCCTGAAAATCCTTCGTTCACAGACCGGTTGGTCAGGTCCGAGTCGATTTCCACGATCGCTTTCTTCTCGCGCATCAGTTTGAGAAATTCTCCGGCGGGAAGAGGATCCAGCCCCTTGTAACTGCGGTGTTCGTTGATGGCGGTACGAAGAAAATTCACCATGCTGACCCCCGGGATCTCCACAGGGTACTGAAATGCCATGAAGATCCCTTCACGGGCCCGGTCCTCCGGCTCAAGCTCCAGCAGGTCCTTCCCTTCGTAGAGGATCTTCCCGCGGGTGATCTCAAAATAATCCCTCCCCGCCAGGGCGGAAGCCAGGGTGCTTTTCCCCGAACCGTTGGGTCCCATGATGGCATGCAATTCTCCCGCATTGACAGTCAGGTTGATCCCCTTCAGGATCTCCTTGTCCTCCACCTTGACCCATAGGTCTTTAATTTCAAGCATAAAAAAATATTTAACAGTATGTTTACTTGGTAAATGCTCTTATAAACACTTTTTCCTTACCCCACACTCCCCTCCAGCGTGATCTGCAGCAGTTTCTGTGCTTCCACGGCAAACTCCATTGGAAGTTTGTTCAGTACTTCCTTCGCATATCCGTTCACGATCAGGCTGATGGCATTTTCAGTGTCGATCCCCCGCTGGTTGCAGTAAAAAATCTGGTCTTCCCCGATCTTGGAGGTGGTTGCCTCGTGTTCCACAATGGCTGTACTGTTATCCACTTCCAGGTAAGGGA
>DSDZ01000291.1 GCA_011048475.1 Bacteroides sp.
CACTCATAGAAGCTGATACCGTGATCCTTGCCACAGGGGCCACCGCAAAATACCTCGGACTCGAATCGGAGGAAAGATTCAAAGGTTCGGGTGTTTCTGCCTGTGCCACATGTGACGGTTTTTTCTACCGCGATAAGGTGGTAGCCGTCGTGGGCGGTGGCGACACTGCCGCCGAAGAGGCCACATACCTGGCAGGTCTCGCAAGCAAGGTGTACATGATCGTCCGCAGGGATGAGCTGCGGGCCTCCAAGGCCATGCAGAAAAGGGTTTTCAACACGAAGAACATCGAGATCCTCTGGAAACACCAGGTGAAGGAATTGCTGGGGGACCAGGTGGTGACGGGGGTGGATCTTTTCAAAAACAAAGGCGAGCCCGGAGAGGAGATCGTCCGGCTGGACATTGACGGGCTTTTCCTCGCCATCGGACATACGCCCAATTCAGAGGTGTTCAGCGAATACCTGGAAACGGACGAGACCGGGTACGTGATTACCGTGCCGGGAACCACGAAGACCGTAATCCCGGGTGTTTTCGCCTGCGGAGACCTGCAGGATAAGGTTTACAGGCAGGCGGTCACTGCCGCCGGGACCGGTTGCATGGCTGCCATTGATGCCGAAAGGTACCTGGGTGAACTGGACTAGCCGGTCCTCAACAGGAAGGGATTTTTAGTACCTTGTCCCCGCGATGATACGGACTTTCATCCGGATATTCCTGTTTGCGTCCTGGACCCTGTCAGCCGGGCAGACTCCCGCAACGGATCCCCACTGGCAGCTGGTGCTCGATGAACCCTTTGACACCCTTGATCCGGCTGTCTGGAAAGTGGCCCATCATTTCGATCATTACGGGGAGCCGCAGGTTTACACCGACAGGGTGGAGAACATCCGCACGTCTGACGGCGCACTCGTGATCACCGCCAGGGATGAGCGGTACAGGTACAAAGAAAGATCGGCAGGGAAAGAGGTGAAGCGGACCTACGACTATACCTCCGGCTGGATTGAAACCACGGAAGATCATTATATCCGGTACGGCTACCTGGAATCGCGCATCAAACTGCCCCACGGCACAGGGTTCTGGCCTGCCTTCTGGACATTTGTGGGGGATGACCCGGCCAGGCACAATTCGGCTGAGATCGACATTTTTGAGATGCTTGGCAATTATCCCTCCACGGTGATGGGCACCAACCTGCACATCGGTTACTGCGACTGCGGGGAAAATGACTGCGACTGCGAGTACCTCGAAGACATGATGTGTCCGGAAACCGATCCGGATATTCTTTGCCACCAGATGGATGTGGAGATCCCTGATTACGAAAACACCTACCATACCTATGCGGTGGAATGGAGCCCCTCAAAGATCATCTGGTACGTGAACGGGAAGATGGTCAGGAATTCGGCCAATCCTGGGATCATTGATCCGGTGCGGATCATTTTGAACCTGGCCATCTCGCCCTGGAAGCTTCCCGACAGGACCACCCCGTTCCCTTCATCCATGCATGTGGATTACGTGAGGCTATACCGGCTCAGGTTCGACACCGGGGACATCGATACCTGCCATTATGATTTCTCCTTCATCCCGGACCGGGTGATAAAAACCATTTCCGTCGGGGGTGACAGCTGTGTGAATGTGGTCCCGCCCTTCACGGATGTGACCCTTCGTGCCACGGAGGGGATCGAGATCAGGGGGGATTTCCAGGTTCCCACGGGAGCACAGCTTTACCTGGATGTAAACAGGGAAGAGTGACCTGCTCCGGCGTATGAGCAGGGATGAGGAATAAAATATTGACTGTTATGAAAAAGATAAGATTTGCAGATTTCACGGTGGTTTGTCTGCTGCTGTTTGTCCACGGGCCGGCGGCTGCCCAGCTGAAAGTGAAACCCGACGGGAATGTGGGGATCGGCACGAACAATCCGGTCACACGCCTGCACGTGTACGGCGAAGGCCTGGTGGATTCCTATGCACCCCCCTGGGGAAGGGCGTTCTGGACGAGGGTGCACCACAACGATGCGGGCTCCTACTTCCTCTGGAACAGTGGCCTGGGAAGGGATGTTTTTTTCGTGAACGGCAGGGGATGGCAGTGGTCCATGCAGGGAACCTATACAGGTGCAGACGGCAGCATGATGGAGGGGATGGCCCCCATCGAATCCCCCATGGAAGCGGTCAGGCAGCTGAAGGGGATTCGTTTCAGGTACCGGGGCGACAGTGGTGGAGGGGAGGGTGACGGCTACCGGCTGGGTTTTGTGGCCCGTGAAGTGGCGCTGGTGGTCCCTGAAGCGGTGAAGATCATGCAGGACAGTACCGGGGCCATTGCCTACAATGCGCTGGTCCCCTTGCTGGTGGAGGCCGTCAAGGAACAGCAGGAGCAGATCGATGCCCTCCGGGCATTCATCTCATACCAGGAGGAAGAACTCATCCGGCTGAAAAGAAGGCGCTGGTCCAGGTAACCTAACTTCCTAACTTCGCAGATTACTAATATCTGTGAAAGTTTCTTTATTGTATACGCCAGATTCCAGCTTGGAACGGCATGCGGTGAAGGCCTCGATGGTCTCTCTGACATCATCCATGGTGTGTACGGCGGTGGGGATCAGCCGCAGGAGGATGTCCCCCTTGGGAACCACCGGGTAAATGACCATGGAACAGAAAATGCCGTAATTTTCTCGCAGGTCCAGGATCAGGTTGGTTGCCTCGACCAGTCCGCCGTGCATGTATACCGGGGTAACGGGCGATTGTGTTTTGCCGATGTCAAAACCCGCTTTCTTCAGCCCCGACTGCAATGCATTGACCACGTTCCAGAGGTTCTCCCTCAGTTCGGGCCTGGTCTGAAGCAGCTCAAGTCTTTTCAGTGCACCGATCACCATGGGCATGGGAAGGGACTTGGCATAGGTCTGGGACCGCATGTTGTACCGGAGGTAATCCACCACCTCCTTTTTGCTGGCCACAAAAGCACCGATCCCCGCCATCGCCTTGGCAAAGGTTGAAAAATAGAGATCGATCCTGTCCTGGACACCGAAATGCTCGCCGGTCCCCATTCCGGTGGCACCCATGGTGCCGAACCCGTGCGCATCATCCACCAGCAGCCTGAAATCGAACCTGTCCTTCAGGGCAGCAATGGCTTTCAGGTTGCCCAGGTCACCCGCCATCCCGAAGACCCCCTCGGTGATCACGAGGACACCGCCTCCCTGTTCGGCAGCTTTTTTCACCGCCCTTCCCATCTGGACTTCCAGGTTTTCCATGTTGTTGTGAGGAAATACGAATCGTTTGGCCAGCGACATCCTCATTCCGTCAAGGATGCAGGCGTGGGATTCGGAATCGTATACGATCACATCGTTTCTGGAAGTGAGGGCATCAATAATGGAGGCCATTCCCTGGTATCCGTAATTCAAAAGGAACGCATCCTCCTTCATGACGAAAGCGGCCAGCTTTTGCTCCAGTTCCTCATGCCTGCGCGTCTGGCCCGACATCATTCTTGCTCCCATTGGGTAGGCCATTCCGTAATCGGCTGCCGCGGCAGCATCCGCTTTTCTCACTTCGGGGTGGTTCCCCAGACCCAGGTAATTGTTCAGGCTCCAGGTAAGCACCTCCTTGCCCCGGAATTTCATATGTGCCGAGAGTTCTCCTTCAAGTTTGGGAAAGGTGAAATACCCGTGTCCGGCACTCTGGTATTGTCCGATCGGGCCCCTGTTCTTGGTAATTCTATCAAAAATGTCCACGGATTTGGTTTTTTTATGTCAATGACGGCTGCAAATTTAACTTTTTTTTTGATCGCTGCATAAAGATGACCCCCGATACGATGATTTGTCCCCGAACCACATTAACCATGGGGTGTAAACACTTAACAAAGGGCAATAAAATGAAATGCTTTTTGTTTCATATATAAATCTTTAATTGTATTTTTGCGCCATGTTAAAAATCAGGGTTATGCGGTGGCCGGGAATTTTGGCTGTGCTGGCTGTCCTCATACTGGCCGGATGCGGGGAATATGAAAAATTGCTCAAGAGCAGGGATATTCAGCTGAAATATGACAAAGGGCTCGAATATTACGAGGCGGGAGAGTATGTGCGCGCCGCCACCCTCTTCGACCAGGTGGCCAACATCTACAGGGGGACCATCAGGGCGGATACGGTGAAGTATTACCAGGCGAAGAGTTATTACGGCCAGCGGGACTACATGATGGCGGGGCACTACTTCAGCGAGCTTTCCACCACCTATCCAAACAGCGCATTCCTGGAGGAAGCCGACTTCATGACGGCATACTGCTATTATAAGATGTCCCCCCGGCCCGAACTGGACCAGGAGTACACACACAAAGCCATCACGGCCATGCAGATGTTCATGGTCAGATACCCGGCCTCCGACAGGCTGGATGAATGCCGCCAGATCATCACCGAGATGAGCGATAAGCTGGTGGAGAAATCCTACATCAGCGCAAGGCTTTACTATGACCTGGGTTATTACAATTCGGCCATCCTCGCGCTGCGGAACAGCCTGATGCAGTATCCGGATACAAAATACAGGGAAGAATTGTTGTTCCTGATTCTTAAATCATCCTACCTGCTGGCCGACAACAGTGTCCCCGCAAAACAGAGGGAGCGCTTCCAGGCGGCGGTGGATGAATATTACAGTTTCATCGGAGAATTTCCCGACGGACCTTACACAAGGGAAGCCCGGAAGATCTTCGAATCGGCCAATGAATTCCTGGCAAATCACGATAACGAATCATAAATCATGGATTACAAAAAAACGAAAGCACCGCTGACCACGGTCACGAGGGATCTGAATGAGCTGGATGAGGCGACCGGCAACATATATCAGACGGTCGTGGTTGCCTCAAAAAGGGCCAACCAGATCAGTGTGGAAATGAAGCAGGAACTCAACAGGAAGCTGGAAGAGTTTGCTTCTTATACAGATAATCTGGAGGAGGTCTTCGAGAATCCCGAGCAGATCGAGATCTCCAAGTTTTTTGAACGCTTGCCGAAACCTGCATTGATCTCCCTGCAGGAAATGACCGAGGACCAGATCTACTTCCGGATCAACGAGGCACCGGAGATCGAACAATAGAACCAATCTATCTTCCTGATGGATCTCACAGGAAAACACATTGTTCTGGGAGTTACAGGAAGCATTGCCGCCTATAAAGCGGTGCACCTGCTCAGACTCCTGCTCCGGGAAGGTGCCGGTGTGCAGGTGGTCATGACCCCGGCGGCTTCAGAGTTCGTGAATCCCGTGACTTTCGCAGCCATCTCAGGTAAACCGGCGCTGTCGGAGTTTTTCCGTGCCGGGGATGGGGAATGGAACAGCCACGTGGAGCTGGGCATTTCTGCGGATTTGATGCTTGTTGCCCCGGTCACCGCCACCACCATGGGAAAAATGGCATACGGCATCGCCGACAACCTGCTCGTGGCCACCTACCTGTCCGCCCGTTGCCCGGTGATGATCGCACCGGCAATGGACTCGGACATGTACCTGCACCCCTCCACCCAGGAAAATATGAAGATCCTGACCCGGTACGGGGTGCATCTCATTGAACCCGCCGAGGGGCCGCTTGCGAGCGGACTTGAAGGTCCCGGACGGATGCGCGAACCGGAGGAGATCGTGCAGATCATCAGGGATTTCCGGCCGGATTCCTCAAAAAAAAAACTCCTGAACAAAAAGGTACTGGTCACCGCCGGTCCCACGCAAGAAAGCATTGATCCGGTCCGTTATATTGGAAACCACTCGACCGGGAAAATGGGGTATGCCCTTGCTGAGGCATTTGCCGCTTCAGGGGCGGAGGTGATCCTTGTATCCGGACCGGTTTCACTGGAGACCCGGGCTCCGGGGATCCGCCTGGTCCGCGTGGCCTCAGCTGCTGAAATGTTCGAGGCATGCCGCCGGGTGATCGGGGAGGTGGATGTGGCCGTGTTCAACGCAGCCGTGTCGGATTATACTCCCGCTGAGATTTCAGCCTCCAAGGTAAAGCGGGGAGGGGATGAATGGACGATCCGGCTCAGACCCACCGTGGACATCGCCGCCACCCTGGGAAAGGAAAAGAAGGAGAAGCAGATCTTTGTGGGATTTGCACTGGAAACGGACGATGAACTGCGGAATGCAGGTGAAAAACTTTACCGGAAAAACCTGGATCTCATCGTGCTCAACACGCTCAGGGACGAGGGTGCAGGATTTGGGACGGATACCAACAGGGTAACGGTGATCGACCGGTCGGGGAACATGACCGAGTCGGGGCTCCGAATGAAACGGCAGGTGGCCGATGATCTTGTGGAACAGGTGATAAAGATGATTGACAATGCGTAAGACGGGAATTGTTTTATTGATCATGCTTTTTTCCTTCCGGCTGGCGGGACAGGAACTGAGATGCAATGTGCAGATCGTGAGCCAGCAGATCCAGGGGACCAACAAACAGGTGTTCCAGACCCTGCAGAACGCCATCTATGAGTTCATGAACAACCGGGTGTGGACCAACCACGTATACACCATGGAAGAGCGGATCGAGTGCAACCTGATGTTCAATATCACCGAACAGCTGTCCGCCGATGAATTCAAGGGAACCCTGCAGATACAGGCGCGCAGACCGGTTTTCAATACCAATTACAACACCACCACCTTCAATTTCGTGGACAATGACATCCACTTCAGGTATGTGGAATTCTCCCCGCTGGAGTTTGATCTTAACTCACACACTTCCAGTCTTACCTCGTTGCTGGCTTTCTATGCCTATTTTATCCTGGGACTCGACTACGATACCTTTTCTCTTTTCGGGGGTACTCCTTATTTTACAAATGCCGAAAGGATCGTAATGAACGCCCAGAGCGCGAATGCCCCGGAGGCGGGATGGAAACCCATGGACGACCTGGCCCACAAAAGCCGGTACTGGCTCGTGAAGGATATGCTGGATGCCGAGTATGAACCGGTGAGGGAATTCAATTACAGGTACCACCGCCTGGGACTGGATGTGATGGACGAAAAAGTGGCCGAAGGACGGGCCGAGATCACCAATGCCCTTGAATTGCTGCAGCAGGTTCACAGGAAGCGCCCCGATCCTTACATGTACCTGCTCAAGGTGGTATTTGACGCCAAAGCCGATGAACTGGTGAATGTCTACACCGAGTCCTACCCCGAGGAACGCAGCCGTGCCCATACGATCCTGACGGAGGTGGACAGGACCAACAAGAACAAGTACGACGCCATCCTGGAGCAAACCAGCCAGGTCCGCTGATGATCCGGTCCATCTATATAAAAAACTACCTGCTGATCGATGAACTGGAGATCCGCTTCCGGGATGGGTTTACCACCATTACGGGGGAGACCGGGGCGGGGAAATCCATCCTGATGGGCGCGCTTTCGCTGATTCTGGGTCAGCGTGCGGACACATCCCTGTTGAAACTGAAGGATGCGAAATGCATTGTGGAGGGCGAGTTTGCCCTGGAGGAACCGGACCGTCCGCTTTTCGAGGAGCATGAACTGGATTTTGAACCGGTGACGACCATCAGGAGGGAAATCTCGCCCGCCGGAAAATCCAGGGCATTCGTCAACGATTCACCGGTCAACCTGCCGTTGCTGAAGGAGCTGGGCCAGAGACTGGTGGATATTCACTCCCAGCACCAGAACCTGCAGCTGCATGACCATCTTTACCAAATGGAAGTGATCGACTACCTGGCTGGGACAAAGACAGATCTGGCCGGTTACCGGTCCGTTTACACCGCTTACCTGGATGTAAGCAGGGACCTGGACCAGGTGAGGAATGAGATCGCGCGGATGAAAGAGGACCTGGACTATATGCAGTTCCAGTACAATGAGCTGGCATCGGCGCACCTGAAGTCCGGGGAGATGGAGATCCTGGAAACCGACCTGCAGCATGCCGAACATGCCGAGGAGATCCGGACATCCCTCAATCTGACCGCGCAGTTGTTCAATGCGGAAGGATCCGGTGTGCTTGACCAGCTGAGGGAAGCGTTGCTTCAGCTGGGCAGGATCTCCGGGTACTTCAATCCGGCCGGAGTGCTCGCCACCCGCGTGGAATCGGCATACATTGAACTGAAGGACCTGTTCTCGGAACTGGAAAGCCATGCAGAAAAGGCCCGGATGGAACCGGGCAAACTGGAACAGCTCCGGGAACGCATCGATTTGCTTTACGGACTGATGCAGAAGCACCGGGTGAAGCACCTGGAAGAATTGATTTCGCTCAGGGACCGTCTGGAGGAAAAGATCAACGATCTGACCTTCTCCGATGAGAAGATCGGAAAGCTGGAAAAAGAGCGGGCCGTTCTGCTGGCAGAGATGGAAAGCCGTTCACAGGCGCTGCACGGGAAGAGGATGAAAGCTGGTGGGGAGATGCAGGAGCAGGTGCAGGAACAGCTCAGGCAGCTGGGGATCCCCAACGCCAGGTTCAGTGTGGATGTGATACAGAAGGAAGCGTATGACATGTACGGGCGGGATGAGGTCAGGTTCCTATTCTCAGCCAACAAGCAGATGGCGCTGGAGGAGATCTCCAGGGTGGCATCGGGCGGTGAGGTTTCCAGGCTCATGCTCTGCATCAAGTCCCTCGTATCGGACCGCAAGGGGATGCCCACGCTCATCTTTGACGAGATTGATGCGGGGGTGAGCGGTGAGATTGCCGACAAGGTCGGGGGGATCATGGACCATCTCGCCTCGGGCAGACAGGTGATCGCCATTACCCACCTGCCGCAGGTCGCCTCCCGCGGAGCGGAACACTTCGTCGTTTTCAAGGAAGATACCAGCGAGGCCACCTATACAAGGATCAGGAAGCTTGATCAGGCGGAGCGCATCACAGAAATTGCCAAGATGCTGTCGGGCGAGAAAGTGACCGAGGCGGCACTTTCCAACGCCCGTGTCCTGCTGGGGGTATGAACCTTTCATCGCACAATCCGCGCCTATATTTGTTATCAGGGCAGAATCCAACCAACCAAATCCGAAACATATGGCATATCATCTACTTGAAGGCAAGAAAGGCATCATTTTCGGTGCGCTGAATTCCCGCTCCATTGCCTGGAAGGTGGCCGAGCGGGCCCATGAAGAAGGGGCCGCCATCGTGCTCACAAACGCTCCCATTGCCCTTCGGATGGGCACCATCAACGAGCTTGCGGAAAAGATCGGGGCGGAGGTGATCGCTGCCGATGCCACCAGTCTTGAAGATATTGAGAACCTGATCAACAGGTCCATGGAGGTCCTGGGGGGGAAGATCGATTTCCTGCTCCATTCCATCGGGATGTCCCCCAATGTGAGAAAGGGGCTCGATTATGATGTGCTCAACTACGACTATTATCATAAAACCCTGGATGTGTCGGCATTTTCCCTGCACAAGATCCTGAGCACCGCCAGGAGGCTGGATGCGATCAGTGAGTGGGGTTCCGTGGTGGCGCTCTCCTATGTGGCCGCTCAGCGCACATTTGCCAGGTACAACGACATGGCCGATGCGAAAGCGATCCTGGAATCCATTGCCAGGAGCTTCGGGTATATTTACGGCCGGGAGAAACGGATCCGGATCAACACCATTTCCCAGTCGCCCACACCGACCACCGCCGGCAGCGGGGTCAGCGGATTTGACAAACTGGAGGATTTCGCCGACCGGATGTCTCCCCTGGGGAATGCCACCGCGGAGGACTGTGCGGATTACTGCATTACCCTGTTCTCTGACCTTACCAGGAAAGTGACCATGCAGAACCTGTATCATGACGGCGGATTTTCCAGCATGGGCATGAGCCAGAGGGCCATCGACCAGTACGAGAAGAGCTTTGAAGATTGTCCCTGAAAGTCATTCGGGAGAATTTATTATCTTCGGCAGTTCATTCTAAACTGCGATCATGGGTGCAATCGTCATTCTCATCTATTTCCTGTTCCCCGCACTGATTCTTTACCTGGCAACACGGCTCTCCATCATCAACAAGATCGGGATCGTGGTCATCTGCTACATTTTCGGCCTGATCCTGGGCAATGTGAACATCATTCCCGAATCCATTTCGGATTTTCAGGGTACCCTGATGGGAGCCACCATTCTGCTGGGGATCCCGCTGGTGCTGTTTTCGGAGAATGTGGTGAAGTGGGCAAGAATGGCCCGGACCACCTTTGTCTCCCTACTGCTGGGGGTGGTTTCCGTGGTGGTCCTGGTTTTCGCCGGTTTTTTCATTTTCAGGGAGCGGATCCCGGAAATCTGGAAGATCTCCGGGATGATGATCGGGGTGTATACGGGCGGAACACCCAACCTGGCTGCCATTGCCAGGGGACTGAACGTGGATGAGGACCTCTACATCCTCACCCATACGGTGGAACTAGCCGTGGGTGCACTGGTTCTGCTGTTCCTGATCACCGGTGCAAAACCGTTCTTCTCGCTGTTCATGAAACCCTACCGCAGGGATGACCGGTTCAATGAGAAGGAGGCTGCCCTCTCGGTGAGTGACTTTGAATCCTATACCGGTTTTTTCAGCCGCTCCAACCTTCCCGGACTGGCAAAGGCACTGGGGATCACCCTGGTCATTTTCGGCCTGAGTTACGGTCTGTCCCTGCTGTTTGAGGGGGATGCGAGGGACACGGCGGCCATCCTGTCCGTGACCACCCTGGGGATCCTGGCCTCGCTGGTCCCCGGGATCAACCGGATCAAAAAATCTTTTCAGCTGGGCATGTATTTCATCTACATGTTCTGTGTGATCGTGGCTTCCAAGGCGGATCTGAGGGCGCTCTTTGCCCCAGAGTCCTTCGAGCTGATGTTGAACATCTTCTTTTATATCCTGCTCGTGATCACCGGATCCCTGCTGCTCCACTCCCTGCTGTCATGGATCTTCGGGATCACTGTGGATGATTACATCATGACCTCCACGGCCCTTTCCAACTCGCCTCCCTTCGTTCCGGTGGTGGCCGCCGCCCTCCGCAACAAGGAGGTGGTGATCCCGGGGATGATCATCGGGGTGATCGGGTACGCCATCGGGAATTACCTGGGAGTGGCCGTCGCATACCTGCTCCGATGATTTTTCCTATCTTCGTGTCATGAGACTGGTCCTTATCCATATCGACCGGCTGCTGATGGTGGAGAAGTCACCAAGGGAAATGGTTGCCGGGACAGAGATGGAACAGGTGGACTCCCTGAAGGCTGCCTGGCTGGTGATTGAGGACGGACTGATCACAGGTTTTGGGGAAGGAGAACCCACCCTGCAGAAGGACGATGAGGTACTGGATTGCGGCGGGGGAATGGTCATGCCCGCGTTCTGTGATTCCCACACCCACCTGGTTTACGCGGGCAGCAGGGAAAAGGAGTACGAAGACAAGATCAGGGGAATGAGTTACGAGGAGATCGCCAGAAGGGGAGGAGGGATCCTGAACTCGGCGGCTCTCTTGTCGGCCACCTCCGAGCAGGAGCTCTTCGAACAATCCCTGCCCAGGGCCATTGAGATCATCGCATCCGGAACGGGTGCCGTGGAGATCAAAAGCGGGTACGGGCTCAATACCAGGGATGAGGTGAAAATGCTTCGGGTGATCAGGAGGCTGGGTGAGGAGACTGCCCTGACCGTGAAATCCACCTTCCTGGGGGCGCATGCATTCCCCGGTGCTTACAAATCCAATCCGGACCGTTATGTAAAACTGGTCGTGGAGGAGATGATCCCGGCAGTGGCATCCGAACAGCTCGCCGATTACATTGATGTCTTCTGTGACCGCGGTTTCTTCACCGTGGAACAGACCCGGACCATCCTGGAGGCCGGTGCCGGATACGGGCTGGTCCCGAAGATCCATGCTAACGAGCTGGATTTTTCAGGAGGCGTCCAGGTGGGAGTGGCCTGTGGGGCCCGTTCTGTGGACCACCTGGAATTTGTGGGTGAGGAAGAGATCAGGGTGCTGAAGAAAAGCCGCACAATGCCCACCCTTCTGCCCGGGGCATCCCTTTTCCTGGGAATGAGCTATGCCCCTGCCCGGAAACTGATCGATGCCGGTCTGCCCGTTGCACTTGCATCTGACTACAATCCCGGTTCCTCTCCCTCGGGAAACATGGAGCTGGTCATGTCACTCGGGATCATGCAGCTCCGGATGCTTCCCCACGAGGTGCTCAATGCGGTGACCCTTAACGGGGCATATGCCATGGGAGTTGAGAAGACACACGGTTCGGTGGCCGTGGGCAAAACGGCCAGCCTGATCATCACAAAGCCGATGCCCAGCTTTGGATTCATGCCTTATGCGTACGGGACCAGCCAGATCGGGAAAATAATTTTAAACGGAAAAATCATGCCAGCTTTATGAGCAGGATCATAGAATG
>DSDZ01000290.1 GCA_011048475.1 Bacteroides sp.
CCGTCGATGGTCCGGATATAATACCTTCTGGCGGACCACTTCTCGGAAGCGGTGTCCCACCTGATCTGGTCGGCAAACATTTTAGAGACCAGTTCCCCGTCCTCAAATTTTTCAATGGTGAAATCGTAGCCCACCTTCGACACGTTGCTGTAGTTCTTCAGGTAGACGAAGACACCCGGTTCGATCTGGCGGTGGAAATTCTTGGTCTTGAACCGGACGGGCCGTTTGTGGATATACTTCTCCTCGAAATCCAGCTTGATTTTGTTGGCTTTCGGGATCACGCTGTCGCTGAGGAAAAATGACACTGCCGCGATGATCACCGCGGAGATGAAGTAGGGAACCAGAAGACGCCGGAAGCTCATGCCGCTGCTCAGGATGGAAATGATCTCGGTGTTGTAGGCCATCCGCGAGGTGAAGTAGATCACCGCAATAAAGGCGAACAAAGAGCTGAAAAGCACTGCAAAAAAGGGAATGAAATTCAGGTAGTACTCAAACACGATCTCCCTGAAGCGCGCCCCGTTCTCAATGAAATCGTCGATCTTTTCGGAAAAATCGAATATCACGACGATCGACAGGATCAGCACGATGGCAAGGACAAAGGAACTCAGGAATTTCCTGATCACGTATATGTCCAGGATCTTCAGCCCGAAGAACCTTATAACCTTGTACTTAAACCTGGTATCATTTTTTCCTTCCATGCACTGAAAGTTCCTCTTCGGATTTCGTCAAATGCGGTTCTGACCAGCCAGAGATAAAACGCAAGGTTGTGCAGGCTTGCGATCTGTGCGCCCAGCAACTCTCCGGATATAATTAAATGACGCAGGTAAGCCCTTGAATATTGCGTATCCACGTAGCAGTCCCCGTCACTGTCCACCGGCGAATAGTCGTCCATCCATTTCCTGTTCCTGATGTTGATGATCCCCTCCCGGGTGAACAGCATGCCGTTGCGTCCGTTCCTGGTCGGGATCACGCAGTCAAACATGTCCACTCCCAGCGAGATCGCTTCAAGGATGTTCACAGGGGTACCCACCCCCATCAGGTAGCGGGGTTTGTCCGCCGGCAGGATCCCGTTGACGATTTCAATCATCTCGTACATTATTTCGGACGGCTCACCCACGGAGAGTCCCCCGATGGCATTGGCCCCGGCCGATTTGCCTGCAACGTATTCGGCCGATTTCCTGCGCAGGTCCCCGTACACACTTCCCTGTACAATGGGAATGAAAAACTGGTCGTGTCCGTACAGGGGGTCCGTGGAAGCGAACCGCGCCAGTCCCCTGTCGAGCCACCGGTGTGTAAGCTCCGTTGATCTTGCCGCATAACCCGCATCACAGGGCCAGGGGGTGCATTCATCGAATGCCATGATCATGTCCGCACCGATCTCCCGCTGTATATCCACCACGCTCTCCGGGGTGAACAGATGTCTGGAGCCGTCGATATGGGAGCTGAAATGTGCCCCTTCCTCTTTCAGCCTCCGGCTGGCTGCCAGCGAGAAAACCTGGTAGCCGCCGCTGTCGGTGAGCAAAGACCGGTCCCAGTTCATGAACCGGTGCAATCCTCCCGCCCCGCGGATCACCTCCATGCCGGGACGCAGGTACAGGTGATAGGTGTTCCCAAGGATCACAGGGGCATCCAGATCCCCGAGCAGTTCTCTCAAATGCACCCCTTTCACGCTTCCGGCTGTCCCCACAGGCATGAAAACCGGTGTCCTGATCTCAGAATGACCGGTCCGGATGATCCCTGCCCGGGCATGGCTTGCCGGGTCCCTGTGCATTATCTCAAAATCCATCAAACGAAATTATCAAACCTCCATCCAATCATCCCCGAACAGGCATGAGGAAAATTTTCATGAAGATAATCAATTGTTGAAAATCTGGGTTTTCTTTTCTATCATTGCGCCTGATATTTCCATCCATGCAGTGGTTCACTCTTGCAGTCTTTCTTGTTTCCGCCCTGGTCCAGACGGGCTATGCCCTGCTGGTCTACATTCGACTCCCGCTGTACCGCCATCCCAAAAAAAGAGCCACCGGAAAAGGAACATCCGTTGTTATCTGTGCCAGGAACGAATCGGAGAATCTCCGGCGGTTCCTTCCCGTCATCCTCGAGCAGGATTATCCGGTATTCGAAGTGGTGGTGGTCAATGACGCCTCCACAGACGACAGCGAGGATGTGCTTGCCGGACTGGCGGCCCGTTACAGCCGCCTCAGGTACACCACGATCCCCTGCAACGACCAATTCACCCACGGGAAAAAGCTGGCACTGACCATCGGGATCAAATCGGCCAGGTACGAGTCGCTCCTGCTCACCGATGCCGATTGCTGTCCCCAGAGCCCGCAGTGGATCCGGAAAATGATCTCCAACCTCACCGGGGAAAAAAAGATCGTGCTGGGATACGGTAAATATGAAAAGGGGAAAGGACTGCTCAACTACCTGATCAGGTATGAAACGGTTTTCACTGCCATCCAGTACCTGTCATACGCCATCCGTGGCAAGCCATACATGGGTGTCGGAAGGAATCTGGCCTACCGCAAGTCGCTTTTTTTCGAGAACAGGGGGTTCGCCGGCCATTACCACCTGGAGTCGGGAGACGACGACCTCTTCGTGAATGAAACAGCCACGGGTAAGAACACCGCGGTGGAGTTCAGCGCGGAAAGTCATACGGTGAGTGTTCCCGAAACCTCCTTCCGGGACTGGATCAGGCAGAAGCAGAGGCATCTTTCCGCGGGAACTCATTACAGGTCCTCCTCCAGGATCAGGATTGCCGTGGAGTTGGTCAGCCGTATCCTGCTCTACGCTTCCCTGGTGGCGGTCTGTTTTGTTTCTCCCTGGAAATGGCATGCACTGATCGCCTTCGGAGCAATCCTGTTGGTGAAGCTTGCGATATTCAAATCGGGGATGCGGCGTTTGAACGAAAAAGATTTATTGCTACCTTCGCTCCTGCTCGATCCGCTCATGCCTGTCATTCTGGGATTGATCTGGTTCAGCAACATATTCATTACCAGGTATCAGACATGGAAATAAATGAAAACCTATCCCTTAAGGCGCAGCAGGATATCCACCTGGTGGACAAAGCCAGAAAAGGGGACCAGCAGGCGTATGGTGAACTTCTGGGCCGCTACCGGGATGCCATTTATTTTATGTTGCTCAAGATGGTGAACAGTCCCACCGATGCCGAAGACCTGACCATTGAAGCTTTCGGCAAGGCCTTCAAGAACATTGACCAGTACACCCCCAACTTTGCATTCAGCACCTGGCTGTTTAAAATAGCGACCAACAACTGCATTGATTTCATCCGGAAGAAAAGGGCCAGCCATGTCTCCCTGGACCAGTCCATGGACGGAGAAGAGAGCCTTGCCCCCTCCTCCCTGATCCAGTCCGATGCGCCCGATCCCGAATCCACCATGATCATCCAGCAGAAGGTTTTCCGCATGCGGGAAATCGTCTCCAGGCTGAAACCACGGTACAGGAAGCTGGTGGAACTGCGTTATTTCAATGAGTATTCCTACGAGGAGATCGCCGAGGAGATGGACATTCCCATCGGAACGGTGAAGGCACAGCTCTTCAGGGCGCGCGAACTGCTGCTCAACATTCTGAACCGCTCGCATGAAAAACCGTGAGAAATGGAACTCATCCGGAAATATTTTCCGGACCTGGAACATGACCAGGACCTCCGGTTCCGCACGATCCTTGAACTTCTTCCCCTGCTGAACCGGAAAGTGAACGTGATCTCAAGAAAGGATGTGCAACACCTCGAGGAGAGGCATATCCTGCACTCCCTGGCAATTGCAAAAACATTTGAATTCCATCCCGGCTGTTCCGTGGTGGATGTGGGGACCGGCGGAGGCTTCCCGGGCATCCCCCTGGCGGTCATGTTCCCGCGGTCCCGGTTCGTACTGGTGGATTCCATCGGTAAAAAAATCGGGATTGTACGGGAGCTCATCCGGGAAACGGGACTCAGGAACGCCACAGCCGTCCGGGCCAGGGCAGAGCAGCTAGAAGGAACATTCGACTTCTCCGTATGCCGCGCGGTGGCCCCGTTTTCCACACTCCATGCATGGAACGGAAGTCTGATCAGGCCGGGACACGGGGCAAACAGGCCCAACGGCATGATCGTGCTGAAGGGAGGGGTGCTGGATCACGAGCTTGGGGAATTCAGCGACATGGTGGAGATCATCCCCATATCCGCGCTTTTCGAAGAACCTTTTTTTTCCACCAAAAAGATTGTCTATCTAAAAAAATGACTAATTTTGCACTCTCAAATAAAGATCGGTCATGAAGCGAACATTTCAGCCATCCAGAAGAAAGAGAAAGAACAAGCACGGCTTCAGGGAAAGGATGTCAACCGCGAGCGGGCGGAATGTCCTGTCGGGCAGGCGCAGAAAAGGACGCAAGAAGCTGACGGTCTCCGACGAACCGAGGCACAAAGCATAAAATAACGGGGATGTGCTCCCCGGGGAAACCGGCCGTCTCTCATTCATTTGTGAGGCGGCCTGATTATTTGTATTTTGTCAGGGTTTTTTCATAAACAATATCATGGTGAAAGGGGTTCAGCACCGAAAGAGGAAACAAAGGGATGTGTCCCCGCACCGGAATCAGCCCCCCCTTACATTTCTGTTCCAGGACCCGGACATCAGCAGGATCACCCCGGCTTACCTGGATGACTTCTCCGCCAAGATCAGGAACGAATTCTCCTCCCGGTTTCACGTCATGGCCATTGGTTGCGAACCGGTCCCTCCGGGAGGATCCGGCGGCAGGATCGAATACCTGTCCCGTGAGCGGTTGCATGAGGAAGCGGTGTACTCCCGGTTCAGCGAAGGTTATGTGGTCATCCTGCACCCGGCACCCCTGGTCAGGGAGATCAATCCCAATGAGTTTTTCCAGCTACAGCTCGGGGAGGACACCGAACAAAAATGCTATTTCGAGATCCTGTTCACAGGCAAGAAAGAGCCAGTCACAGGAGGGCTGATCCTGCCGGCATCTGTTATGCAGTATTTCTTCTCGCTATCACTTTCAGCGGGGGCGCTGGATACCGGATCTATCAGGGAGGTGCTGAAAAAAATGGAATTCAGCCCACAGGAGGTGGTTATCCACCAGGATGCTCCCTTTGAGGAGCCCCCTTCCAGTGCTTCACACCTGCTGGAGCGGGTAAAGCTGGCCCTTGCATGGAACACCACGCTTCCGGTAAGGGAAGCGCGGATCCCCGGTCTGAGGAAATTGTTCTTTATCAGGGAACATCCCCTGTTCAGGACGGCCTTCTTTCTGACTTCACTGGCCATCTTCATCATCCTCCCGATCCTGAGCCTGGACGCCGGGCTGTCAGGCGATGATGAGAAGCACCATCAGCATGCCGTCAAGGTATACCGGTACTTTACCGAAGAAGATCCAGCTGCCCTGGACGACCCCCAGCACAAGCTGCATTATTACGGCCAGTCATTCGACTTTTTCACCTATCTGATCATCCGCCTGCTGGACCTGGAGGACAATCCCTACGAGGCAAGGCATGTGATGGTGGCCATTACAGGCGCCGCCGCCATCCTGGTGACGGCCCTGGTGGTGCGTCTGTTCGGGGGGTACGGGGCCGGATGGCTGGCCCTGCTGCTGATGTTCTTTTCGCCCCGCTTCCTGGGCCATGCATACAACAATCCCCTGGATGTGCCTTTCGCATTCGGGTACATGTTCACCATTTACCACATCATTCTGTTCCTGCGGAAACTTCCCCGCATCAGCGCCCGTTCTGCCATCTGGATCGCCCTGGGTATCGGATGGACCAACGGGATCAGGATCGGGGGACTGGTGCTGGTTCCCTACCTCTTTATGTTTGCGGGGCTCTACCTGCTGCTGTACCGGTGGCCCTGGAAGCTCTTTTCGGCCGGCTGGTGGAAATTTGCGCTCAGGGGACTGCTCACGCTGGTTGCTGTTTCGGCAGGAGGATACCTGTTGAGCATCCTCACCTGGCCCTATGCATTGCAGGACTTTGTGAACCACCCCATCCAGGCCTTCAAGGTCATGTCAAACATCCAGGTTTCCCTGCGGGTGATGTATGACGGTGTGGTGCAGTGGTCGGACCGGCTGCCGTGGCACTACATCCCCAAAAATATTTTTCTTACGGTTCCCGTGCTCGTCCTCCTGGGCTGGCTGGCATCAACCTTCACCTGGTATTTTCACAGGAAGCAACGGCAGGGTTTCTGGTATTTCCTGCTCTGGTTCAGCGTGATATTCCCCGTGGTGTTCGTCATCATCAGGCAATCCAATGTATACGGGGGCTGGAGACACCTGATGTTCGTCTATCCCCCGATGCTCGCCCTTTCGGCCCTGGCGATCTCCTCCATTTTCCGTATGAGCCGGAAACGATGGCTTACGGCGCTACTTTGCCTGGTAGTGGTCGCAGGCCTGATTCATCCGGTCCGGCACCTTTTCCGGAACCACCCCAACACGTATATCTATTACAACGAATGGGCCGGGGGGATCAACCATGCCTTCGGCACTTACGAAACCGATTACTACATGAACAGCCTCCGGCCGGCATCCGATTATTTTATCCGCCGGATCCTGCCCGAAGCCGGTGAAAGTATTGCCAGGCCCCTGCGGGTGGTCAGCAATGCGGACATCAGCTATTATTTCCGCAACCAGCAGACACGGGTGGAGACATTCTACAGCAGGTATTACGACCGCGGCAGGACTGACTGGGATTATGCGATCCTCTACTGCAACTACATCCATCCTTACCAGCTGAACAACGGACTGTGGCCGCCGATGAACACCATCCACGAAATCCGGGTGGACGATGTGGCGGTTGCCGCCATCGTGGAAAGAAAAAACAGGGACGATCACTTTGGCTCGGAACTGATGACCGAGGGGATCCGGGAAGGGGATCCCGTAAAGCTGAACCGGGCCGTTCAGCTGCTGGAAAGCGCCATTGCATACGATCCCAATAATGAAGCCGCCTACCTGGATCTGACCAATGCCTATGCGGCCATCTACCGTTTTGAAGAGGCCAGGGAGGCGGCAAACAGGCTGCTGGAGATCTACCCGGAATACGACAAGGCGCTGAATGCAAAAGGGTATACCTATCTGCTCGAAGCCGATCTGACAAGAAATCCGGCCCTGGTGGACGAAGCCATCAGGATCATCGGCAAAGCCGTTGAGTCCAATTACAAGTTCTCCTCGGGCTATTATAACCTCGGGCTCTGCTACGGGCTGAAAAATGACAAAGACAATGCGATCGAGAATTTCAGGCTGGCCATCAAATACAACGGCAGGTTCACCGCTGCCTATGAAAAGCTCGCCCAGGTTTACGAATATTACGGCGATACCGAAATGGCCGAGGTGGTCAGGTCACAATTAAGGAACATCAGGTAACGTTTTATGCAAAGATAAAGGGCACATGAGGATCGCCGTGATTGGAGCCGGACCGGCCGGAATGACTGCCGCATATGAGATTTCCAAACAGCTGGGTGAAAAAGTCCACCGCCTTGATCTGTTCGAAAAAAGCGACCGGGTGGGGGGACTTGCCAAATCCTTCCATCTGTGGGGCCAGCGGGTGGACCTGGGTCCGCACCGGTTCTTCAGCCATGATGCAAGGATCAATTCCCTCTGGCTTGAAGTGGTGCAGGGACACTATGAGATTGTAAACCGCCAGACCAGGATCTACTACAGGAAAAAATTCTTTGATTATCCCATCCGTCCCTTCAATGCCCTGAGGGGACTGGGCATTGTGGAAGCCGCAAGGTGCCTGTTGAGCTATATGAACGAGCGGCTTTTCCCCACCAGGGATACCTCCACATTTGAAGGCTGGGTAACAAGCAGGTTCGGAAAAAGGCTTTACCGGATCTTCTTTAAAACCTATTCAGAGAAATTATGGGGGATCCCCTGCACCGAACTGGATTCGGATTTCGCTGCCCAGCGCATCAAGAAGCTCTCACTCCTGGAGGCCATTAAAAATGCGTTCTTCCAGGGGAAGGATAACAAACATGCCACCCTGGTGGATCAGTTTGCCTATCCGACGGGAGGCACGGGATCGGTCTATGAAATGATGCAGCATCAGGTTGAATCGCGGGGAGGGAAGGTGATGACCGGCACCGGGATTGAGCGGGTGATCACGAAAAACGGGAGGGCCGTCGCGCTGGAACTGGAGAACGGGGAGATCAGGGAGTATGACCACATCGTCTCATCCATGCCCATCTCCCTGCTTGTGCAAAGACTGCCGGAAGTACCGGAGCCGGTCGCTGTCCATGCCGGATCATTGAAGTTCAGGAATACGATCCTGGTTTACCTGCGTGTGGAACGCACCGATCTCTTTACGGACCAGTGGCTGTACATCCATGAAAAATCCCTGCAGATGGGCCGGGTCACCAATTTCAGGAACTGGGTCAGGCAGATCTACGGGGACTCCGGTTCCACGATCCTCTGCCTGGAGTACTGGTGCTATTTTGAGGACGAACTCTGGAACCTCGGATCCGAAGAGCTCATCTCCATGGCAACGGATGAGATCGCACAGACCGGACTCGTGGGCCGGGAGGATGTGAAAGAGGGGCACGTGGAAAAACTTCCGCGCTGCTACCCGGTCTACTTCAGGGGTTACAGGGAAACCATGAAACCCGTGGAGGAGTATCTCTCCTCCGTTGCACATCTTCATGTGATCGGGAGATACGGGGCATATAAATATAACAACCAGGATCACAGTATATTGATGGGAATGCTGGCCGCAGAGAACATCCTGGAAGATTCCGGACATGATCTGTGGGCCATCAACACGGATTATGAGGTTTACCAGGAAGCCTCCATCATTACAAAAACCGGCCTGGTGATCAATCAAACCGCAAGGCAATGATCCCGGACCAAACGAACCTAACAACTTTCCCGATATGGATTTCTTCAGATTCCTAGGCACCCGACAATTCTTCCGCCACCTTATGCTGGCCGCAGTGATCGGAATCATTCTGATCATGGCCACACTGGTCTGGCTGAAGGTATACACCCATCACGGCCAGGCCATCACGGTCCCCGAACTGACCGGCCTGACGGAACAGGAGGTGTCGGACGTCACCGCATCCCGCGAACTGCGGTATGAAATCGTGGATTCGGTTTACTCATCGGAAATGCCGCGGGGCACCGTATTGAAACAGAACCCGCATCCCGGATCGCAGGTGAAGAAAAACCGGAGGATATTCCTCACCATGAACGCGGTCCACCCCGAAATGGTTTCCATGCCCAGGCTGGTGGGGCTCTCCATAAGGCAGGCCAGGCTGGCACTGCAGAATGCCGGGCTGACACTGGGGGAGATCGAATACCGGCCCGATTACGCCATCAACAACGTGCTGCAACAAATGCACAACGACTCCGTTATTACTGCAGGAACCGAGATCAGGAAGGGTTCGGTCATCAACCTGGTGCTGGGGATGGGATTGAGCAATGAAACCACCCGGGTGCCGGACCTGGCAGGATTGGATCTTGCCACGGCGAGCGAGATCATCACGGATTACTACCTGAACATCGGAGCCGTTACTTATGATGGAAGCGTGATGGACGCGGAGGATAGTGCCACGGCGTTCGTTTGGAGACAATATCCTGATTACGAACAGCTTAAAAGGCTGAACCTGGGCATGGAGGTGGACATATGGCTGACCATGGATTCGACATTGCTGCCCGAACCCGATACCATCGCACTGGATTAGGAGGCGGATGCACTGTATGAGAATCATTTACCATATCTTTTTCGGCTGTTGCGCAATCCTGGCCTTCCCGGCCGCCCTCGGGGGACAGGAAGTGATCACGCCCCTGTTCGGCAAACCCGCCGGTGCGAAAGCAGGCATGCATTTGTTTGGACCGGACCGTGAAAGGGAACTAAAATCAACCGCTTCAGCTCCCCTGGAGCTCCCTTTCCTGGATGATTTCTCCGAATACACGGGACTTCCCGATACCAGCAGATGGAGCGATGCCCATGTCTTTATCAACCGGAATTACGCGATCGGTCCGGTCTCGGTCGGGGTCGCCACCCTGGATGTGCTGGACGGGGACGGAAGCATTTACCCGGATGCGGAAATCGATCCGGCTACATTTGTGGCAGACCACCTGACCAGCCGGCCATTGGAACTGGATCATCCGGCTTCCGACAGCATCTACCTGAGTTTTTTGTATCAGCCGGAGGGACTGGGCGACAGGCCCGAAGCGCAGGACTCGCTGATGGTGGATTTCTTTGACCCCATCGCGGAGGAGTGGGTCAATGTGTGGCGTGTGCCGGGCGACACCCTCCATCCGTTCAGGCACGCCATGATCCCGGTGACCGGCGAGCGGTTCCTGAAGGAAGGCTTCAGGTTCAGGTTCAGGAACCGTGGCAGCCTGCCCCGCAACCAGGATTATCCTGATAAAAGGGCCAGCGTGGACCACTGGAACGTTGATTATGTGAAACTGGACCGCAACCGCTCCTTTTCGGATACCGTTCTGAGGGATGTGGCCGTTACCGCCCCCATCTCCTCCATCCTCGAGGACCTGACGGCACTTCCCTGGGACCATTTCGAAGCAGCCCACAACACGGTGATGGATAAATCGGTCATCCTCCGCTACAGGAACAACGACACCATTACCAGGAATGTAACCCGGACCCTGGTCATCAAAGACCTTCTCTTCAATGAGACATTCACCCCGGGCATCCCCACCGCCCAGGACATCCCACCGGGGACGGATACCTCCGTATTGTTCGGGAACTTTTATCCGTTCGATTTCGAACGGGGCGATTCGGCTATTTTCAGGATCCAGGCCTCCATCCGTACCGACGAGTTTGATCACAAGGTGAACGACACCGTGATCCATGACCAGCTCTTCAGCGATTATTATGCATACGATGACGGGACCGCGGAGGCAGGTTACGGACTGAGGGGACAGGGCACCAGGAACGGGACCGTTGCCATGAGGTATCAGGCGTTTGAACCCGACCTGCTGGGCGGGGTGGATATCTGTTTCAACCAGCTGTACGATTCGGTGAACCTGGATTACTATTTCAAACTGATGGTCTGGTCGGAATCCGGCGGGAAACCCGGACAGCTGGTCTGGGAGGACGCGAATGATCACACCCCGGTCTATCCGGACCGGCTGAACGGCTTCACCAGGTACCGGTTCTCCGAGCCCGTGCCCGTATCCGGTAAATTTTTCGTGGGCTGGATGCAGTACAACGAATTCATGCTGAATGTGGGCCTTGACCTGAACAGCCGGCCTTCTGCGGCGGTCATGTATTACAATTTCAGCGGCACCTGGCAGGAGTCCCTGGCGCCCGGCGTGATGATGTTCCGGCCTTTCCTGTACAGGGAATTATCAAATGCGGGGCATCCCTCCCGCCCTGCAAATGCAATGCGCATCTATCCCAATCCCGCTTCCGGCATGATCCGGCTGGGACTGCCGGAAGATGCGGCCGGAATTGAAATCCGCCTGGAGATCTATGACATGACAGGCCGGATGGTCGGCGGGGGAGTGACCCGCTCGGGAGACTGGGATGTCTCGGATCTGGCCGAAGGCATTTACATCATGAAGGCGGCCGGAGGGGGAACGGAATACACAGCCAGGCTTATGATCAACCGGTAAGCATGGAAGGAGACCTTTCTGACAACCAAGAACTGTACGAGCACCACCGCTTTGGGGTGGATCCGGGCCAGCACACCGTCCGGATCGACAAATTCCTCTTCCAGAAGCTGGAGGGGATATCCAGAAGCCGCATTCAGGCAGCAGCCAGTGCTGGGAACATCCTGGTGAACGGAGCAGAGGTGAAGCCCAGTTACCGGATCAAACCCGGGGAACAGATCAGCATCGTGCTGCCCCACCCTCCCAGGGAATTTGAACTGATCCCGGAGGACATTCCCCTGGAGATCCTTCATGAGGACGACGATGTGATCGTGGTCAACAAGCAGGCAGGAATGGTTGTCCACCCGGGCCACGGCAACTACTGCGGGACACTGGTGAATGGGCTGATGTATTATCTCAGGGACAATCCGCTTTTCGAAAGTGGCGAAGTGCGGCCGGGACTGGTGCACCGCATCGACAAGAACACCTCGGGCCTCCTGGTGGTGGCCAAAAATGAGATGGCCCTCCAGAAACTGGCCAGGCAGTTTTATCATAAAACTGCGGGCAGGACCTACCTGGCGCTGGTGTGGGGGGATATGGAGTTTGGCGAAGGGACCATCCAGGGGAACATCGGGCGAAATCCGAGGGACCGGACCCAGATGACAGTTTTTCCGGAAGGGGAAC
>DSDZ01000285.1 GCA_011048475.1 Bacteroides sp.
CTCCAGGGTATTGTGATATACCTTATTCCGGTCCCACAGTCCGAATCCGAAGTCTGTATCGTACAGGATCCACCGCCACCGGCCGCTGGGAGTGGCAGGCCTCCAGTATTTGATGTTGTTGCTCGGCCAGTCCGTGTTGTCATAAAAGATCTGTGCCAGCTGGTAATGGATGAAATTCTGAACATCCATCTGTGTCTTTATATAGTCATAGTTCTCCTTCTGACGGATGTCATTGGAGGAGAGGAAACTGATCATTTGCCGGTAATGGTCATTGCTCCCTTGTATCACGGACTGGTTCGCTTCAAGCAGGTCGATCCGGTCGGGATCTGCTCCGCTGTTGGAAGCCAGGAAATGTTCGCTGATCTTTTCCCTGATGTTCTGGATCCCCCAGTATTCTCCGTTGATGTAGATGATGGCCTGCCTGGAGGCCTGGCATTCCAGGTCCATGTCCCGGGTGAGCCTCGTCATCAGTATGTCGCGGAACATGGTCCCCGATTCCGAATCCCGGCCGAACCAGTCATTCCCCGAATTACGGATCACGAAGGATTCGAATTCCGTGATGGGTTTCTCTTTGAACAGCGGGTATACGATGGTGCCTGTGCCATACTGGCTGCGCGCGAAGATGGTCATGGACTTCTGGGGGTGTCCCCGGGTCCATCCACCATAAATCTTGATCCCGGCATCCAGGCTGAAACCCAAATTCCCTTCCTCGTCATAGAATTCCACATGGGCGGGCCGTTCCCAGTCCTTCCAGAAATTGGCATTGAAATAGGGAAATTCCGACTCGGCATCGGGGCCCATTACATAGATCCCGAAGAGATGGTCCCAGAGGTTATACGGATCGGTGGAGATCGCCACCACAGGCAGATGGTGGTCGGTACCGGAAAAATAGGTCTGGGTTACAATCCTGCCCGGCAGGTAACCTGTCCTGACAATCCTCGCGCGGACGACCATATCGGATGTTATCTCCAGGGGTTCCGAGTAAACGGGAGACAGGAAGGTGGGATCGCTTCCGTCAAGGGTGTAGTATATGGTGTCGGCGGGTGTGCCGGAGGAGAGAAAAAGCTGAAACGGAGTTTGAAATCTTCCGCCCTGCTCAGAAAACAGGGGGGTCTCCTTCAGGTACCCTTTATAGGATTCTCCCTCATTTGGTGCTTCAGGCGTGGGATGAACAAACAGAACCCATTCCTGAGGGTCATCCTCTTTTCGTCCGTATGAATGATTTTCATCCAGAAAGGGGATCGCGAGGGAATCGATGAGGGTGCCTCCGGGACCGGAGAGGCATAGCACCTCTCCGTCACCATCCAGTTTAAAACCGGTATGAAAATGGGTGTCTGTCAGTTCAAGGATCTCAGGAGTTTGATGCTCCGGCCTGTAGGTCATCTGAAGGGAAAGGAACGGAATGGCAGACAGATCTGACGAACTCACCGAAAGGTTGTGTACCTGGATGGCGATCACATTTTCTCCCCCGATAAAAAGATCCCCCGACATGTCCAGGTCATACCGTCTCGGCCTGCCTCCTCCATATATGGTGGCTTCCCGTCCCAGCGAGGCCGGGGCATTGTAGGCCGGCGGATTTCCCTGGATGCCCTCTCTGGCGATTTCCTTCCCATTCATGTACGCCACGAAAGCATCATCAAAATCCAGGTGGAGCACAGCTCCCGAGATGAGGGAAGGATCTTCGGACCGGAATACCTTCCTCAGGAAGATGGAGATCACCGGTGGGAGTTCCGTGGAATCATCATTATCCCCGTATCCGAATCCGCTCGGACCCAGGTCCCAGGAGGAATCATCGAATCCCGCCTCCCTCCAGTCGGCCGGGGTGTTTTCATCGGGAAGGATGTATCTCCACTTATCACCCCGGTCGATCACTGTGTGCCAGTAAAGCGGCGGCAGAGAAATATTTTTCCCCGATGCAAATACCAGCAAATGCTCACCCGGAGCAATCAGGTAGGAAGGGAAACACCATCGTCCGGAATCAGCGCGATCATCACTCAGACAGTAATTCTGCAGGTCAATGGTATCGGAACCCGTATTAAGAATTTCGATCCAGTCTTCATGGCTTCCTTCGGAATCAACAATGATATTTGAATTCCGGGCGCATACCTCATTGAGAACAATCTGGCCAGGAGCAGGTTTCAGGATCAGCGTGATAAGCATCCATGCTGCAGCATATTTCAATAACAGGTTTTTATCTCTCACTTCTTCCCCCCATTCCTTCAAATTCGCGGGATTATTCTGTCAATCCTGATGGCTCAGGGATCGGAGTTTCAATGGAAAACGGTTTTCCAAAGACCGGCATCCCGTTCTCATCCCAGGTGAACCGCTGGGCCCGCATGCTTCTCCCCGAACATTCATTGCTTGAGAATTTCTTGGCATGATAGACGATCCAGTCCTCCGACAGATCGGGGGAGGTGGTAAAACAGTTATGCCCGGGTCCGAATACACTGCTGTCGGGACACTGTTCAAATACCTGCCGGGTGCTCCTTTCCCAGGAATCAGGATACAGCAGGTCGGCCTCCTTGTCTGTATAAAACATCCCCAGTCCGTAATTATCATCCCAGCATGCTCCGGCCGAGTATATGATGAAAACCTTATCCCCAGGACCCTCAAGGAACTGCGGGCCCTCAAGGATGGCTCTCGGAGGGGTCTTTTCCCAGTCATACACGGGCAATCCCAGATTCGTTTCCTGTTCGATGGTGGTGGGGGAGGTCATACGGGCCAGCATGATCCCGCTCTGGTTCCCGATATACGGGGAGTAGGCAAAATAACGTGTCCCCCGGTACTCGAATACATGTCCGTCGATCCCCGGGTACTTTGTCCTGATCATGCCCAGGTCCTCCCAGGAATCTTCGAATGGATCTCCGGTATTGTTTCTCAGTACATGCACATGCCGGTGCAGGTCGTCCGGATGCTGCGCGTCGGTAGCGCTGTAATAGACATACCAGGTGTCGTCGAAAAAATGAATCTCCGGCGCCCAGATACAGCAGGAATTGGAACCTGAGTCCGGAGGGAACCAGATCTCGCTGCTTTCGGCACCGGCCAGATCGGTGAATGATTTTGACTTCCAGATTTTCAGCCTGTCACCGCGGGTGACCATGCAATAGTAATATCCGTCCGAATGGAAATAGACATAGGGATCTGCTCCCTCCTCAAGGATCGGATTATTAAAATATTCCGGTTCTTCCTCCCGGGAATGGTCCGTGCTGTTTCCGCAGAAAGTGAATGCTGACGCCAGCAGGATCCACAGCAGAACTCCAAATGCAGGAGAGAGGATCTTTATTTTCATAGCTTCCTTTTCCTTTTTATTGTCCGGCACCGCTTCCCTGCCCGAAATGTTCCACCAGGCGGTCGTATTCATCCCGTGAGATCACGATCATGCACCCGTGCCGGACCGAAGGGGGCATGTTGTATTTATCCCAGTCCCTGTGGAAGGTGTATCCGGAGACCTGGTACCAGGGCCCTTCCAGGTTCCTGGCCACCGATAGTCCGTATGAGACGCCCGGGTACTGCTCGTAGTAAAGATACCAATTTTTATTGTCCGGAGATGGGATCAGCATGGGGGCCTCCCTGAAATTGGGACTCACAGGATCCGAAGGATAGGAGTAGGGGCCCAGTAGCGACTGGGAGCTCCCGATCCGGATCGTCTTTCCCGTCACCCATTCCAGGGTGGGATACCTTTCATCTTTTACCATCGCATAGTAGGTGTCCCTGTCCTTCCGGATGACCACATCAATGGTGGCCATATCCCACGGAAATAACCTGTGTGGTGTATCGGGAAAATGCACCATGTCGCCGGTGGTCACGTACAGGGTCCGCTGACTGGCCCAGTAACGTTCAGGATCCTCCCTGGTCCCCTCCTCATGCGGCGTATGCCAGGTAAGGATGTACGTGGAGGTGGATTCATCATAGAAGAGTTTTGGTGCACCGATCCTTTGCAGGGCATGTTCATATCCCGGAGTTTTCTTCAGATCGGGGGTATAGTCCAGGTGGTGTTCCCAGTGGATCAGGTCGTCCGATACCCAGAAATTGATATCTGGGGAGGCATCGCTCCTGTTTCCCACTAAATAGTACCGGCCGTCATGCCCCTTGCAGATATCGGGGTGTCCCCTGTAATGCTCGAATACCCTCCTGCCGTCATTGAGGATCTCCCAGTGGAGGCCGTCCAGGCTCACGCTGTAATACAGCTTTCCGTAATCCTGATGGGTCATGTGGGCAAACAGGTAAGCCACATGGACCGCCATTCCCTCCTTCACCTGTCCGGGTGGATCGGGTTGCTGCGAGGAAAGGGGAATGGCAGTGGCCAGGCACATTGCCAGCCACGTACAAAAGTGATGATCATGCTTCATGTCGTTCGTATTTGTATTTATAGATCATTCATCGGAACGATTGCCTGCCAGCAGCAGTCTCCAGGGCAAAAAGTTATAATCATAATCAGGTCCTGTAGTATCTGCATCAAATGCCTGGAAGACAAGCTGCAGGTCATAATTTTCGATCTCGAGGCGCTGGTCACATCCCGACCGGATCAGTTCCGGGTGACTCATCTGGTCCCAGGGGACCGGAGTACCTTCAGGACCGCAGAGGGTGGAAGGGTCTCCCAGGAAATCGTTCATTCCCGGTTCAATCCTGGTCCAGGGACCTACCAGTTTTTCAGCCACCATTCCGAACAGGAACCGGTTTCGGCTGTCCCAGTAGTTTTTTCTTGTGGGATGGGGATATACTGCCTCCATAATGTTCAGGTAGTGATCGTGTTCTCTTACATAGTAGATGTGGCTGGCTTCATGCATGCGCCACCTGCCTTGGCTGTTTTCGCCCCTGACCGTCAGCACCGTTTCTTCTTCTTCATCCCCGAATCCATGCGGAAACTGATCCAGGGGGCATTCAAACCTGAACAGTGACCCTCTGTGATCGGTGTAGAAAAGGTGGGCATTCCGTTCATCGCAAATCACCCAGAAATCGATCCAGAAACCGTTGTCAGACTTGCCTGTTTCGATGATCCCGGGTGCGCTCCATCCATGCACATCCTCCAGTTCCGGGTTTGTCAGGAAGACCGGCATCAGGTTCGGTTTCCCCTCCACAACGGTCTGGGCGATCAGGTACCATAGCCCCTGCGGTTCGAAGTAGAAAAGCTGCGGTGCCACAAGGACCGAACCGGTGATCCTGCCCATATCATACCTCTTTGCATCGTTTAATCCTTCCAGGGATGAAGCAGCGACGTACCCCAGTCCCGATCCGTTCTTGCTCAGGTATGGCAGGCTGTCACGTGTTTCATAACTTGCCTTACCCGTATAGAACATATGGAATTTCCCCCCGTAATATACGATGGTTGGGTCTTTGACGGCCAGTTCGTCGAAAGTACCCGGAGCGCCCGGTTCCAGTATGGTTCCCCGAACGGTCCAGTGGTCAAATTTCATCCGTGTGTCTGAAAATTGTTCGTCCGGTTGATGGCCGGTTGTGCAGGAGTTTGGGGACTGCATCAGAATCAGCAGTCCCGGAATCAGCAGAATGAATCTCCGTTTCGGACACAAGCAGGTCCTCATCGCCAGTAGTTTTTCATCACCGCAAGTTCCCACGGCAATGCGTTATAATGATCGTTGCCAGTAACTGTGGAACCGTTGAAGCTCTGGAACACCATGGTCAGCCGGAAATCATCGATCTCTAATCGCTGGTCGTAACCGGACCGGATCAGTTCGGGGTGACTTACCTGGGTGTATGTGACCCGGCTTCGGTCTGCATGAACCAGACTTCCGGCTTCCGCCAGGAACCGGCAACCATCCCGTTCGAGCCTCTTCCAGGCACCATCGAGTGAATCGGCAGTCATCCCGAAAATGAACCGGTTGCGGGCGTCCACCCGACCCTCCCCGGCCGGATCGGAATAAGCCCCTTCCAGCAAAGCAAGGTAGCAGCCTGCGCTTTTCACATAATAGATGTGCACCGCTTCAAATAAGCGCCACGGCTTTTCACAATCACTGTATTCCTCGTGAATGGCTATTTCTGGTACGGAACTCCTGAGCCCCTGCGGGAATTGTCCCAGGTCACATGACAACCTGTACACTGATCCTTTCTGGTCAGAATAGAACAGATATGCCTGATATTCGTCACAGATGACCCAGAAGTCAATCCGGAAACCGGAATCTCCCTCTCCCGGCAGGATCTCTTCTGCCTCGGACCAGCCGTCCGGATCTTCAATCCGGGGATTTCTGAGGAAAATCGGTTTCAACCTGTGGAGATCATCGTTTTCAACTGGTGAATGGGCCACAAGGTACCAGCAATGATGCGGTTCGAAATAGAAGACCTGCGGGGCGATGACCGGACAGCCGGCCAGGCTGTCAATGGAAACACGGCCGGCAACATGAAGCCCTTCCAGGCTGGCAGCGCTTACGTACCCGCACCCTGTCCGGTACGCCGGTCCCCCTTCGGTCGGACGGGCTGCCTTGGCAGTATAGAAGAGATGGTATTGCCCATTGTAAAAGACGACGGAAGGATCTTTCACGGCCACGTTGTCAAAGGCTTCACCCTCGCGAGCCCACAGGATTCTGCCCGTGATGTACCAGCGGTCATACCTGAGCTCTTGCCTCTGTTCAATGCATGATACCGATGCCGCAAGCATCATTATGCCTATCACCACATGCTTCATTCATTCCGCCTTCCCGGTTAGTTTCCTGATCAGATCAATCTCCTCCTGGTCAAAAACGGATCCATCCTGCCTGAAGATATCATGGAACCAGACCTCGGGCTCGGATCCGTCCGGCATGGGGGTATCCCAGGCATAGATCGTATTGGATTTCCCCGAAACCAGGCCCCAGTTGATGGCCCCGATTTTTTCCTCCTTCAGCATGGGCATGATATTCTCAAATCTGCTTCCCCTTGTACGTGCCATGTATTCTGTGCAGATCATGGGTCGCCGGTAAACTTTCAGAGAGTCGATGGTCCTCCTGTGGTGTTCCCTGTCGGCATAGTTATGGTAGGTGATGATATCCGAATTTTCCAGCTGGAAACGGTTCAGGTCCACCAGGTCTTTGTTCCAGACACCTACCGACACAGGCTGGGAAGGCACCACCTCCCGTGCCCATGCAAACACATTTTTCAACAAAGGCATGCTCCTGTTTCCCAGTCCGTTATTCCCCGGTTCATTGTACAGGTCCCACAGGACCACGCGGTCATCTTCAGAAAAATGTTCCATGACCTCCTTCACGTAGACCTCCAGTGTATCCATCAGGGAAGGATTCTGAAAAAGAAGGTCACCCGGGTCCCTTACCCATCCTGAATTATGGATCCCCGGCCTGGGTTCCGGTTGTTTGCCCGCCTGGTAGATAGCATTCCAGCAATCATCGAAGAAGACAAAAATGGTTTTTATTCCGTGTTGATCTGCAATATCCAGGTACTGGTCCATCCGGGAGATGAATCCTTCCCTGTCAACCTGCCATGCCAGGTGATGGAGATACACCCTCATGCAATTGAATCCGATATCTTCCGCCCAGCCAAGCTCCCTGTCGATGGTGACCGGATCAAAGGATTCCTTCTGCCAGGTCTCCAGCTGATTGATGGCAGTGCTGGGATTAAAATTGGCCCCTCTGAGCCAGGGTATATTCTCCCCCCACATCTGTGCCTTATCGATGCTCCAGACCGTTCCGCCTGTTTCTTTACCCTCATTATCTCCTCTGTTCTGTCGGTTGCATGCTGCCAGTATCATGATCAGGGTCATGCTGAAAATTGCAGGAGCGAGTTTTTTCATTTTCATGGTTTTGAATTTACAGTGATCTGATTATTGAACAACCAGCTTTCCCGTATGGATCCCGGTAGCGCTTTCCGCCCGGATAATATAGATCCCGGGATCCAGATCTTCCACGGAAAGATCTGTCCGGGTTGTTTCCAATACCCTGGATAACATAGTCTTCCCATTTAAATTCAGCAGACGGACGATTCTTTTTTCCGCCTGGTGGAACTGCAGGGTGAAAAGCTCCGCTGCCGGATTGGGGTAGATCTTAAAACCGAAGCCCGGAGAAGGAATCGGCTGTAGGTCATTCACAGAGGTCAGCAGGTCGGACGTGACATGCAGGTTGTCAAATGTGACACCCGTGTTGAATGACCGCAATCCGACCATCCCGTTGATCAGCGGCAACGGATCGGTGAAATCAATGACCGGCTGGGTCATATCATCCAGGAATACCCTGATCCGGTCCCCCACAACCAGGACCCGCAAATGGTACCAGGTATTCATGGACAGGCTTGCGGAGGCCGTTGCCAGTGACTGCCACCCGTAATTGTGTTTCCCCAGGACCACCGTGCCGAAATTGAATCCGACGAAATACCCCTGCAGGAAGTCCGTTCCCAGTGCCGGATCGTTGCCGGCTCCGCCCAGTGCCGGGTTGTTTACCCTGAAGATGAGCCCGGCATTCATGCTTCGGGTAAACATGAGATCCGTCTCCACAGTGTAATCCCGCCATGCATCGCTTCCGTAAGCCCGTTTCCCGAATCCGTCAATCACCGCCTTTTTATCGATGATCTGCCAGTCACCATCCTCGTACTTCCAGTTGGTGCCAAATGAGCCATCAAAACTGATCGTATTGTCGAACGAGGCGTTGTTGGCTTTTACGAATTCCATATGATAGAGATGGAAAGTCCCCCCAATTACCTCAAGCCTGAGGGTGTGAAATCCCTGGGGGAGTTCTGTGTCTTTGATCAGGAACGATCTCCACCGGTCATTTCCCCCGGTGGAAGGAAGATCAATGGCATCCGTGTGGGATGATCCGTCCAGCAGCCAGCGTATTTTACAGTCATCCTGACCGGTGGCATAAACCAGATTGATATTGTAAAGGCGGTCCAGTTCCACGTTAATGCGGTAGCTGAACCAGTCGCCGGCTTCCAGTGATTCCAGGGCATATCCTCCAAGAGGCACCGGAATCAGGTCTGCCTCGTCACGCCTCACGTTCCGGTCCGGCTCTCCTGATGGATTCACCTTGTGATATCCAATATCCTCACCTCCAGTCCGGTACTGCATAGCAGGCAATTTTCCGGGGACAGGTTTATATACATCGAAAGTACCCGAGCCATTTACTTTATTGCTGAAAGCGATGAATCCGAATTCCCCTCTGCAGCCGCTGGTGATATAACCGATCTTTCCTGCATCCGGACCGCCGTCAGCGGAATCTTTCAACATACCGTCCACGAAAAATTTAAACCGGTCAAGATATTTTTCGATGCGGATGGTGTGCCATTCACTGTAAAGCATACCAGCCGGCATATCGATCTGCCGGGAAGTCCCCCGGGAACCTCCGGTCATAAAACTGATCTCGAGTTGGTTGGTTTGGCTGTTCAGAAGAGCCACTCCGTAATTCCCTTCATCTGTATAACCGAAGACAACACCTAAGGCAGCTTCCTCATCTGCCCTGAAGGTTTCCCTCAGGTTAAATTCAGCCGTATAGTCTTCTGCTGTAGTACTGTCCAGGACAGCTATAAATGCTTCGCCGGCCGGGGAGGAATCCTGCGCCAGTATTCCCTCCTCCGGGAGATGCCATCTGCCGCCCGAGGGAATGATCCAGTGGCTGCCCGGTTCGTCACGGTCAAAATAGTCATATCCGTCCGGAAGCAGGGGATTGTGCTGAATAAAGGTGGTTGGTCCCATTAAGACCATCTTGTCCCCGTTCCAGGCGATCCTGTCAAAATTCAGTCTGCGGAACGGGCCGACACCCGAAACGAGATTGTGGTATGTAAGAAAATAGGAGTCCAGGTCGGGACCGATGAAAACAGAACCATGACCGAGACCTGTATGTAAACCCAGGGCATCCACCAGGATCGGATTCTGAAGTGTGGCTGGTTCAAACCGGTCAAGGGGACCTGTACCGGTGGCATAATCGATCCGGTAACCCTTGCTGATCACATGGTTACCGGTATATATCATATAGTATTTTCCGTTACGCTTAAATACACAGGGGCCTTCTGTCCATCCGTTGTTCATATGGGCTCCCAGGCTGGTACCGGTACCGATGGAGGTGGGACCGGGCATGGGACATCCCATGATCCCCTGTGAGGAAGCATGGTAGAAGTACATCCCGGCATCATCATCGATATATACCGAACCGTCAATGCTCTTGCCGAGGTTGTTCGTGACCACCTCGAAGGGTCCTGCGGGAGAGGGGCCTGAAAGTACATAATGCCCGTTTCCGGCGGGCGATGTATACATATAGAATGTACCGTTCCAGTAGATCACCTCCGGGGCATAGGCCCCTTTTGTGACCGGGTCGGTGGCACACAATCCCTCGTAATCCCATGTCACAAGGTCCCTTGAACTCCAGCATTTGACACCAGTCTCGCTGTCTTTTGTGCTGCAGTAGAGATAATAGATTCCCCTGTGCTTCAGTACATATGGATCCCCGATGGAGTAGCCCGGCCATTCATTGTCCAGAACAAGTGGATTTTCAAGGTCCTGGGAGCAGAGCAGACTGCCTGTAAACAAAAAAACGATGATTTGAAAAAGGATTCTCACGGTCTCTTATTATCTGGTTAATCCCTGCACCTTCCGGAAAAGATGAAAAAAAGAGGGTGTGGGTCACACACCCTCTCTTCACCTAAACCTAACTACTTAATAAACACTTTTGTAGCATAATTCACATTGGATCCAACCACTCTGACAACGTAGATACCCGTATTAAACGAAACTGTCCCTATCTGAGAGACTGGCTTCTGGGCAACAAGCGATCCCGTGATGCTGAATACCGAAACCACCTCATCATGCCGGGGCTGGTCCAGTTTCACACCGATCCTGTTGTAGTCGGTATATACCAGGGGCACATTTTTATCCGATATTTTCTCAGAAATGCCAGTGGTCGCACCGGTTGCGTCATAAACTGCCTTTACCTGGGACGGGGTCAGTGCGGATTTATACACGCGCAGGTCGCTGATGGCCCCTTTCCAGAGGGGATCGGGCCAGAAACTCTTGCCCAGTGCGTTCTCCACATCGTTGAGCGTGCCGAACGCCCTTTCGAACCCGCTTTCCGCAAAGATCTGCGCACCATTGTGGTACAGGATGATGGAGTCGGGTTTCAGCACAACGGTGGACTGGTACCAGGTCCCTGTCTGGATATCCACGATCTCCATGGGGAAATCGATATCGTACCAGGTTCCCCCCGGATTGGAGAGGGTGAAGCGGTACATGTTGTTGTTCCCGCTCACCGGGATCACCATCATCACATCTTTGGGTTCTGTCTGATCTCCTTCACCAAAAGAATAGATGCGTGACCACACGCGGCTTTCATCCATTCTGAACCATACTGCAACGGAGATCTCCGTCAGCCCGTTCACAAAAGAAGGCAGGTTGGCGTATGCATTATCCCCGTTAAAATAGGCCACCGGACCCCGGACGGCATCATTCTCAAAGGTTACGCCGTTATTTGTTCCGTCAAGATCCCCGACCGCATCTATCAGGTCTGCTGTGAGTGGCCAGTGGTGATCGGGCTCAGGGACCTCTGCCGAAGCAGCTTTGGTCTCATCATAGAGGGCCTTCACCTCGGCAGGGGTCATTGCACTATCATACACGCGCAGGTCGCTGATGGCCCCTTTCCAGAGGGGATCGGGCCAGAAACTCTTGCCCAGCGCGTTCTCTACGTCGTTGAGCGTGCCGAAAGCCCTTTCGAAACCGCTTTCTGCAAAGATCTGCGCACCGTTGTGGTACAGGATGATGGAGTCCGGTTTCAGCACCACGGTGGACTGGTACCAGGTACCTGTCTGGATGTCCACGATCTCCATCGGGAAATCGATATCGTACCAGGTTCCCCCCGGATTGGAGAGGGTGAAGCGGTACATGTTGTTGTTCCCGCTTACCGGGATCACCATCATGCAATCCTTGGGTTCGGTCTGGTCCCCCTCGCCGAAGGAATATACCCTTGCCCATACGCGGCTTTCATCCATGCGGAACCAGACGGCCACGGTGATCTCGGTGAGCCCGTTCACAAAGGATGGCAGGTTGGCGTAGGCATTATCCCCGTTAAAATAAGCCACAGGGCCACGCTCGGCATCATTCTCAAAGGTTACTCCGTTGTTGGTGCCGTGAAGGTCTCCAACCACATCGTTCAGGTTCTCTGTCAGGGGCCAGTGATGCGTCTGTGCGGACAGGCTCAGCCCGCAGATGAAGGTCAACATCGCTCCCAGGAATAAAAGTTTTTTCATAATACAGGTTTTAAG
>DSDZ01000002.1 GCA_011048475.1 Bacteroides sp.
GTCCTGGTCCCGGATAAAATGGTGTTGTGCATATTTCACAAGGGAGTCCACAAGACCCATTCCCAGAAACAGGATCAGCGGAAGGTAGATGGCCTTTCTGTCCACTCCTGCCGAAACGGGCCTGTATACAGTGAGCCCGACCCCTGCAAGTGCGAGGATGATCCCCGATCCCTTGATGACCGAAAGCCGGTCCGACGGATCGATCATCATTGAAAACACGATTGGAAAGATCACCGACATCTTGCTGGCCACGGTGGTGACCGAGATATCGGCTTTGCGGGTGGAGAGGGCCACCACAAAAAACATCATAATAAAGAGCACCCCGATCAGCACGGAGACCGGCAGCCACCCGGCCTGCTTCACCTCCGGAAGGGATCCCGAACCCGGGTGCAGCACGAACCCGAGCAGGGTGGCAGCCAGGTAATTGATGACTATAACAGGGAAAGAGGGGAAACCCTTCCGGTCAATGATTTTGAATATAAGAAAGATGCCGGTAGAGGAGAGTATGCAGAGGATCAGAAAATGCATTCAGTCCCGGCGGTTACATCTTGAGTTTCTTTTCAATTTCATCCACCTGGAGCCGGAACCTCTTATCCGTTTCGATCAAATTGTTCACGGTTTTGCATGCATGCAGCACCGTGGCATGGTCTTTTCCCCCGATCTGGGAGCCGATGGTCGCCAGGGAAGATTTGGTGAGGGTTTTTGAAAAGAACATCGCCACCTGCCTTGCCTGTACGATCTCCCGCTTCCGGGTTTTGGACTGCAGCTGGTCCAGCCCGATGTTGTAATAGTTGCAGACCACCTTCTGGATGTAATCGATGGAGATCTCCCGTTTGGTGCTCTTGATAAGCTTGTCGATCATCTCCTTGGTCAGATCCAGGGTGATCTCTTTCTTGTTCAGGGTGGACTGGGCCAGAAGGGAGATAAGCGCTCCTTCCAGCTCGCGGATATTGTCCGAGATGTGCGTGGAGATGTATTCCAGGACCTCCTCAGGCAGTTCGATCCCGTCATTGTAAGTCTTTCTTTTCAGAATGGCCATCCTGGTTTCAAAGTCAGGGGCCTGCAGATCGGCCGAAAGTCCCCACTTGAAACGGCTCAGAAGCCTGGATTCCATTCCCTGCAGTTCCACCGGGGGCTTGTCGGATGTGAGGATCAGCTGCTTTCCGCTCTGGTGAAGGTGGTTGAAAATATGGAAGAAGGTGTCCTGGGTCTTTTCCTTCCCGGCAAACTCATGCACGTCATCAATGATCAGGACATCGATCATCTGGTAGAAATGGAGGAAATCATTCTTGTTATTGTTCCGTATGGCATCCACGAACTGTGTCTGGAATTTGTTGGCATTTACGTACAGCACTGTCTTTTCGGGGAAAAGGTCTTTCACTTCAATGCCGATGGCCTGTGCCAGGTGGGTTTTCCCCAGCCCGCTGTCCCCGTAGATCAACAGGGGATTGAAGGCCGTCCCCCCGGGATTTTTTGATACGGCATACCCGGCCGACCGGGCCAGCCTGTTGCACTCTCCTTCGATAAAGTTCTCGAACGAATTTTCCGGGTTCAGCCTGGGGTCGATGTCCAGTTTTTTCAGGCCGGGGATCACAAAAGGATTCTTGATTGTGTGCTCGTTGGCATCAATGGGAACGGTGACCGGCCTGTTTTTGATCTCCCTGCTGTTCCGGGCCGGAAATTTGACGGTGTAGGGTTTGTTGTTGCTGTAAGAATTGTTCTGCATGACCACATTATACTCAAGCTTGGCATCCGGGCCGAGCTCTTTCCTGATCACCTTTCGCAGGATATCAATATATTGTTCTTCCAGGTATTCATAGAAAAAAGGGCTGGGAACCTGAATGGTCAGTATGTCATTGTCAAGCTTTAAAGGAACAATCGGCTCAAACCATGTGCGGAAACTGATGGAAGGGACATTGTCTTTGATGATGTTCAGGCAATTGTTCCAGACACGTTCATGCATTGCAAACGTTAATTTAGTTCAAGGTTACTATGGTAAAGCTTGTGGGATTCCTTTAAGCAAAGGTTGTGAAAAAAAAGCAAAAAAAAAATTGAAAATCATTTGAAAATCCCGTATTAAATCTATTGGTGTTAAGGGTCAAGAGTTTATAGGTTGAAAAAAAAGTAAAAAAATTTAAAATACAGAAAATCAATCTATTACGGATATTTTTGTTAACAATATCTTAATAAATTGTGACCTAAACCATTAGAAATTCCAATTCAATGGTTGGTTTAAAATGCCCGCGGGAATCGAAAAAAAATTGGTCAATGAAAAACGGTCCTAGGTCAAAATGGCATTACTGGTTTATTTCCAGGATCGCCTCATGCAGGGGAATCAGTCCGCCGTTCCTGAGTGCCACAACGAACGCATCGGGAAAATCCTCCTTCACAGACAGGCATTTCTCCAGCGCTTTCTCGTAGCTGGTCTCAAATCCGACCATGTACTTGTACCATCTTCCATCCTGCACCATGACCACATCCTGGTATCCATGGAATGCCGACGGCTCGGTGGGTACGCTGTTCCTGGTGGAGGCAACCTGGATCCTGAATACCACATGGTCTTCCGGGACATCCGGATCAGCATTTCGTTCCGGGGCCGGAAGGGACTGCAGGCCGGGTTCTGTGGCCGGACTTTCCGCTGCTGGTTCTTCCCGGACCACCACGTCGAAATTGCTCCTGCGCTCAATCTCCCTTTTGTAATCGCGGAATCCCCTGAAAATCGCCGATGCGATGATGTCCTGTCCGTATTCGGACATAAGGAATCTCTCTTCCTCCGGATTGGAGATGAACCCGGTCTCGATGAGGACCCCGGGCATGGAGGTCTGGGCCAGCACCAGGAGCCCCTGCTCCCTGACGCCCAGGTCCCCCCTTTTTGCACGGTCCCGGAACTGCTCCTGCACGAAGGATCCGAATTCGATGCTCTGCTTGAAATAGGTTTTCTGCATCAGCGAGAACATGATGTAGGATTCGGTGGATTCGGGATTGAAACCCTCGTAGATGGTCTCGTAGTCCTCTTCGAGGAGGATCACTGAATTTTCACGGACCGCCACGTCAAAATTCTCATCAGCACGGTGCTGTCCCAGGACAAGTGTGAGTGTTCCCCGGGCGGAGGTTCTGGGATGCGCGTTGACATGAATGGAAATGAACAGATCGGCCTTTGCTTCATTGGCGATCTCCGCACGTTTCCACAGATCCACATGCTCATCGGTTTTCCTGGTATAGATCACCCGGACATCCTCCAGGTTTTCCTCGATATATTCACCCACTTTGAGCGCGATCTTCAGGGTGAGATCCTTTTCTTTGGCATTTTTCCCGACTGCGCCCGGATCTCTCCCGCCGTGACCTGCATCGATCACCACCGTCTGGATTCCCCGCTTCAGGTCATGATCGGCATTTCCCAGTGTTTGCGGGAAAGCGACAAAAGCCAATAATGTTGAAACAAGAATAAAGTGACGGATCCGTTTTATATTTATTGGCATTACCTTTGCGTGTAGCATATGTACCTCGATTTTTCATCAACCCGGGTGCAAGCTGTACGGCTGGTACAAAAATAAAAGTTTATTCACTTTGCGCCACGACTGTTTTAAGATACTTTTCATCATCTTACTAACTGGATCTGCCTCTGCAATATTGCATGCCCAGGAGCCCGATACAACCGGCAGGGTGATGCCCATGGATACGGTGCGGAGCCAGCTGGAGGTCCCGGCAACGGATTCGGTTCCGGGCGACACCATCCCGGTGGGTCCGACCATGGGGAGTGATATTGAGGCAGAGGTGAAATACAGTGCCACCGACTCACTCGTTTTTGCCCTGGATACCGCGATTGTGGAGCTCTACGGCGATGCCCGGATCACCTATGAAGATATCCAGCTGGAGGCAGCTTACATTCGCTATGAGATGGAAAACAACCTGGTGACCGCACGGGGGCTTCCCGATTCGGCGGGAGTGGTGACCGGTCACCCCAACTTTACAGATAAAGATAATTCCTTTCAATGCAAGTTGCTGAAATACAATTTCAAGACCCAGAAGGGTTACATTGAGGAGGTGATCACCGAGCAGGAGGGAGGGTATCTCCATGCACAGCAGACCAAGCGGCAAACCAGCGGGCACATCCACCTGAAGGATGGCAAATACACCACGTGTGATGCGGAACACCCCCACTTTTATATCGCCATCACCAAGGGGATTTCCATGCCGGGGGACAAGATCATTGCCGGACCTGCCTATATCGTGCTGGAAGACGTTCCGCTTCCACTCGGGATCCCGTTCGGGTTCTTCCCGAATTCCAGGACCAAGACTTCCGGGATCCTGATCCCCCAGTACGGTGAAGAGCAGCGCAGGGGATTTTACCTGAGGGACGGCGGATACTACTTCGCCATGAACGACTACATGGACCTTCGGATCACGGGGGACCTTTACACCAACGGGACGTGGGGCCTGCGCGTGGGAACCAACTACAAGCTCAATTACAGGTTCACGGGTAACCTGCGGGTGCAGTATTTCAAGAATGTGACCGGGTTCAAGAACATTGAAGGATTGTACAGTGTCAGCAGGGACTATTCCGTTTCCTGGAGCCACAACCAGGATGCAAGGGCCAATCCGACCAGTTCCTTCAGGGCCAGTGTAAACCTTTCCAGTTCCTCCTACGACCAGAACCATACCCGGAACATCAACAGTGTGATGACCAATACCAAGCAGTCCAGCATTTCCTATACCAAGTCCTGGCCCAACAGTCCCTTCAATTTCAGCGCATCCCTGAACCATTCACAGAACAGCAGAACGAAGGGGGTGAGCCTTACCCTGCCGAAGGTCTCCTTTAACATGAGCAGGATCACTCCGTTTAAAAGAAAGAGAGGGACCGGTCCCGAAAGGTGGTACGAGGACATCCAGCTGACCTACACAAGCATCCTGGAAAACAGGATCAACACCACCGATTCACTGCTCTTTACCCGTGAGGTATTTGATGACATGGTCAGCGGGTACAGGCATTCGATTCCTTTAAGCTTAAATATCAAACCCTTCAGAAAGACGGCGATGCTTCAAAGCTTCACCCTGACCCCCTCCATGAATTACAACGGGATGATCTATACGCGGCAGACGTTCAAGGAGATTACCGGACACACCGAATCCGAACAGAATGGCACCGTCGCCCTGAAGCCCATTGTCCGGGATACGCTCATCCGCAAATTGTCATATGCCCATTCCCTCTACCCGAGTTTCAGTGCGGGCCTTTCGCCCAAGATCTATGGCATGTTCAATTTTAAGGGCAACGGGCGACTGCAGACCATCAGGCATGTGATGTCCCCATCGGCCAGCTTCTCCTACGTGCCCGACCTGACCGGTATCCAGGCCGATTATTACCGGGTATTGTACGATGAAGTGAATATGGATACCATCCAGGTCTACTCCATCTACGAGGATGAGATCTACGGCACTCCCACATTCAACGGGGCTTCCGGATCACTCAGCCTGTCACTGCGCAACAATTTCGAGGCCAAAATGCGGTCCAAAAGCGATACGGTGGAGGAGCTGGAGAAAGTCAAACTCCTGGACAACCTCAGTTTCAACACCGGAATGAACCTGTTCCAGACGGACACCCTCTCTCCCCGGTGGCGTCCCATCAGCTTTAACGGGAACACAAGGATCCTGAACAACAAGGTCAATATTTCATTCAGGGGGGTGATGGATCCTTTCGGTTACGATGAAACCCGTTCCCGAACGCGGGAAAGCTATTTTTCCCAGACGGGCAAACCGGTCAGGCTGACCAACGCCAGCATGTCGATGGGATTTACCCTGCAATCAAAACAGGGAGACCGGGGTAGCCGGGCCGGTGAGGAAGGCCCGGAAGAAGAAGCCCGGGTGATGGACGCCGGTGCAACTGGGATGAATTCCATGCAGGAGGACGACCCGGCAGGGGATGATTATTACGGGGACTACGTGAATTTCGACATTCCCTGGTCGATGCGGCTGGACTATAACTTCAGCTACTCCAAACCGAGGGATGTACCCAGTGTGGTACAGACCGTGAGGGTTTCGGGAGATTTCAGCCTGACCCCCAAATGGAAGATCGGCTTCAATACGGGGTATGACCTGGACCGGATGATGTTCACCACCACCAACCTGAGCATTTACAGGGACCTCCACTGCTGGGAGATGCGGCTGTCGGTGGTTCCCTTCGGCAACTACCGCTCGTACAATTTCCAGATCAACGCAAAGTCGGCCATCCTCTCCGATCTCAAGTACAACAAGCGGAAGTCCTGGCAGGATAACTTCTGACCGGTCCCAACGGAAACCCCATGTTGCCTGCGGCAGATCCGGGCGAACGAAGACCAACTGAACGGGCTGTCGTGCGAAGAATGCTGCCAGAGCGATCCCTAAAAGAGGGACAAACGGCCATATCCCTTTCAGGCAAAACGGGAAGTCACTCTTTTGTGACTTTTACGTTTTTTTGTGACTTCCCTTATTTCCAGGTATCCGCGTCATATAATCGCATCCAACTCATAGATAATGTTTTATGAAACAAGATAAGAAACAGACGGATGAATAAAAACTCACAAAATTGTGCAAAAGTCACAAATCGCTCACTTCATGAAATCGCAAAACAGGTATCCCCTTATTTTCAATAATGCCAGGTGTTGAACCGTCCGTATCGCCCTTCCGGGACCGGGAACAAACCGCCTGACGGGCCGGACCGAAGGGAGGTTCGTAGCGGCGGTGACCGGTCGCGGAAGGGAAAACGCGGCGGTAACCGGTCATAAAAAAACCGCCCCTGCTGGGAGACGGTTCCGGAGTGTGGGTTCTGCGCCGAAGTGCTTACTCGGACACGATCTCAAAGGGAATGTCCACATGCACTTCCCTGTGAAGCTTGATGGTGGCCGAGTAGCTCCCGATCTCCTTGATCAGGTCGTCCTTGATGGAAATGTTCTTCCTGTCCACGTCGTATCCTTTCTCCTTCAGCGCCTCAGCGATCTGGATGGTATTCACCGAACCGAAGATCTTCCCTTTGGTGCTGGTTTTGGCCCCGATGGTGAGCGACACCTTTTTCAGCTCCCCGGCCAACTTCATTGCCGCTTCCTTCAACTGCTGCTCCTTGTGGGCACGCTGGCGGAGGATCTCTTCATGGACCTTGGTCGCTTCCCTGGTTGCGCCGATTGCAAACCCCTGGGGGATCAGATAATTCCTCGCATATCCGTCTTTCACCGTCACAATGTCATCCTTGTGGCCCAGATTGGGGATGTCCTGCTTCAAAATCACATTCATTTCCTGGTCCTCCTTTTACTTTAACATATCAGTGACATAGGGCAGCAACGCCAGGTGTCTGGCCCTCTTGATGGCCACGGCCACCTTTCTCTGGTACTTCAGGGAGGTCCCGGTCAGTCTTCTCGGCAGGATCTTCCCCTGTTCGTTCAGGAATTTTTTGAGGAATTCAGGGTCCTTATAGTCAATGTATTTGATCCTGTTCTTTCTGAACCGGCAGTATTTCTTCTTTTTAATCTCGACTGTCGGGGGCGTTAGATACCTGATTTCTGTATTATCCTGTGCCATTATTCGGTCTCCTGTGTTTGTTCTGCTGATCTTCTTGCCCGTTTTTTCTCACTGTATGCCACGGCATACTTCTCCATTTTGGTCGTGAGGAACCGGATGATCCTTTCATCCCTGCGGTATTCGGTTTCCAGTTTCGCGATGGCGGCGGGATCAGCCCTGAACTCGATCAGGTGGTAAAAGCCGGTGGATTTTTTCTGAATGGGATAGGCCAGTTTTTTCAGGCCCCAGTCCTCTTCGTGCACGATCTCACCGTTCTCGTCGGTGATGATCTTCTTGAATTTGCTTACCGCTTCCTTCATCTGATTTTCAGACAAAACGGGAGTTGCAATGAAAACGGTCTCGTATTGATTCAACATGGTTTATATTGATGATATTAAAAAATCGAGTGCAAAAGTAGAAAGTTTTGGAACAACCGCAAAGAAAGCGAACCTTTTTTATCTCTGATCCGATCATTTTCAACTTTGTGGCTAAGTTTCTATCTTTAGACTCGATTTTTGACCTATGACCACATATATCGTCTCTGCACGCAAATACAGACCCGACAGTTTCAGCGAGGTGGTCGGGCAGCGATCCATTACCACCACGCTGAAGAATTCCATCCTGGGAAAGCATCTGGGCCACGCATACCTGTTCAGCGGTCCCCGCGGAGTGGGCAAAACAACCTGTGCGCGCATATTTGCCAAAACAATCAACTGTTTTCAGATCACCGAAGAAGGAGAAGCATGTAACAACTGCGAGTCGTGCCGGTCGTTCAATGAGAACCGGTCCTACAGCATCCATGAGCTGGATGCCGCTTCCAATAATTCGGTCGACGATATCCGGAAACTGACCGAACAGGTGAGGATCCCGCCGCAGATCGGATCCTACAGTATCTATATCATCGATGAGGTGCACATGCTCTCCCAGTCTGCTTTCAATGCCTTTTTGAAAACCCTGGAGGAGCCTCCCGCACACGCCGTATTTATACTGGCTACTACCGAGAAGCACAAGATCATTCCCACCATTCTTTCCCGCTGTCAGATCTATGACTTCAACCGGATACAGGTGGAGGATATCGTGGAATACCTGAAGCAGATTGCCGGACAGGAGAAGATCGGGTTCGAGGAGGATGCCCTGCATGTGATTGCCAGGAAAGCGGATGGGGCCATGCGGGATGCCCTTTCCATTTTTGATCAGGTGGTCAGTTTTTCCGGAGGGAAGATCACCTACAGGGATGTGATCACCAATCTGAATATCCTGGATGATGAGTATTATTTTAAAACCACTTCGGCTTTGCTTGACCGGGATGTTTCCGCAGCACTCCTGATCTTTGATGAAATCCTGGCCAGGGGTTTTGACGGGCGTAATTTCATCAACGGTTTTGCGGCCCACCTGCGCGACCTGATGGTCTGCAAGGATCCCGAGACCGTCCGGTTGATGGAAGTGGGCGCAGGGATCAGGGAAAAGTACCTGGACAGGTCCGCCGGGATCCCGCTTGATTTCATTTACGGGGGACTGGAAGTATGTAACCAGGCGGACCTGCAGATCAGATCCAGCAGGAACCAGCGCCTGACCATCGAGCTGGCACTGGTCAGGCTTGCGAACCTGGGGTCCGGTTCAAAAAAAAAAGTGAAGCCTGACAGTGCGGATGGATCCGAAGAATCCACGGCACCACAACCAGCTGTGTCACCTGGTGCCTCCCAGTCACCGCCGCAATCCGCATCAGCTGCCGCTGCCGGGGCATCCGGAGAATCCCCCGGGAGTGAGAATCATTCCGGCCGGACCGTGCGGAAGCCTTCCATCTCCATCAAAGAAAGCCTGAAGGGCACTTCCGGGAAACCGGAACCCGATGCGGAGGAAGGGATCAACCTACCAACCGGAAGAACGTCCCCCGAATCCTGTGAACGTCCGGCCGAGCCCGAACCTGACCAGATCCTCAGGGCATGGGATGACTATGCGGACACCATCGAGAAGAGCCGGCCCCGGATATACAGCACGCTGAAATCCAACAAACCGCTGATCAAGGCGGACGGCAGTGTGCTGGTTCGCCTCAATACGGAGGCGCAGAAGGACCATTTCATCAAACACATCAAGCCGCGCCTGGTAAGGTTTTTCCTGGATACGGCGGGTTTGCCGGAACCGGAGATCTACACGGAGGTGGCTGACCATATACAGAATGGAAAGAAAATTTATACGGATCAGGACAAACTGGATTTCCTGATGACGAAAAATCCAGAACTCGGACACCTCAAGTCCAGGTTCAATCTTGATTTTGACCATTAAAACAATGAAAAAATGAACGGTGAGAAAATCATAAACCAGCATGGAAAACTGAATGTTCCTGATTTCCCGGTGATCCCTTTCATTGAAGGGGACGGGACCGGTCCCGATATCTGGGCTGCCTCGGTGCGGGTGTTCGATGCGGCGGTGGAGAAGGCCTACGGCGGCAAGCGGAAGATCATGTGGAAGGAGGTTTTTGCGGGAGAAAAAGCATATCATCAGACGGGCAAATGGCTCCCGGAAGAGACGCTGGACATCCTTTATGAACACCTGATCGCCATCAAGGGCCCTTTGACAACGCCCGTGGGAGGGGGGATCAGGTCGCTGAACGTGGCCCTCAGGCAGATCCTCGATCTGTATGTATGTCTCCGGCCTGTGAAGCATTACAACGGGGTCCCTTCGCCGGTGAGGGATCCGAGCAGGACCGACATGGTCATCTTCCGCGAGAATTCAGAGGATATTTATGCCGGCATCGAATGGATGACCGGAACCGAAGAAGGGGAGAAGATCAAGAATTTCCTCATCGGGGAGATGGGGGTTAAAACAATCCGGTTCCCTGAAACCTCCTCCATCGGGATCAAACCCATCTCCAGGGAGGGGACGTTCCGGCTGGTGCGTGCTGCGATCCAGTATGCGGTCCGTAAAAAACTGCCGTCGGTCACACTGGTGCACAAGGGGAACATCATGAAATATACGGAGGGACAGTTCAAGCAATGGGGGTATGAGCTGGCGGAGCAGGAATTCAGCGACGTGGTTTTCACATGGAACCAGTACGACAGGATCGCAGAGGAAAAGGGGAAGGAGAAAGCCGACAAAGCACAGGAACTGGCCCTGAAAGAGGGCAAGATCCTGGTGAAGGATATGATCGCGGACGCGTTCCTGCAGCAGATCCTGACCCGTCCGGCTGAGTATTCGGTGATCGCCACCATGAACCTGAACGGGGACTATATTTCAGATTCGCTTGCAGCCATCGTGGGGGGGATCGGCATTGCGCCGGGTGCAAACATCAATTACGAGACCGGCCATGCCATTTTCGAGGCCACCCACGGGACGGCTCCCAAGTATGCGGGACTGGACAAGGTGAATCCCGGTTCCCTGATCCTGTCGGGGGTGATGATGCTCCAGTACATGGGCTGGGACGAAGCGGCCGGTCTGATCATCAAAGGGCTTGAAAGTGCCATCAAACAGATGAAGGTGACCTACGATTTTGCCCGGCTGATGGAAAATGCGACCACACTGAAGTGCTCCGAGTTCGGAACCGCGATCATCCATTATATGTAAGACCGATTAAAAAAAGTAACTTTGTCGTGCTGAAAAGCGTGACGCCCAACTTAAAAAACAGAGCGGATTATGGATGTCGGCAAGATATTGTCAAAATTTATCGGGAACAAGTCAGACCGGGATATGCGGGAGGTGATGCCTTTCGTGCAACAGATCAGGGAGGCCTACGAATCCGTCACAGGACTGAGCAACGATGAGCTGCGTGAGCGGTCAGCCGGTCTCAGGAAACGGGTCCGGGAACATGTGGCAGCAGAGCAAACGACCCTTCAGGAACTGAAGGAGAAGGCGGAAGACCCCGAGGTGAACGTGACGGAGAAAGAGTCCATCTACCATGAAATCGACCGGCTGGAGGGGGAAATCGATGAAAAATTTGAACAGGTGCTGGATGAGATCCTTCCGGAAGCGTTCGCCATCATCAAAGATACTGCCAGGCGGTTCAAGGAAAATGAGATCGTTGAAGTGACCGCCCTCGAATATGACCGGACCCTGGCTGCTTCGAGGGAATCTGTTGAGATCAAAGGGGAAAAGGCATACTGGAAGAACCGTTGGATGGCCGGGGGGAATGAGATCACCTGGGACATGGTCCATTACGATGTGCAGCTGATCGGCGGAGTGGCCCTGCACAAGGGAAAGATTGCCGAGATGGCGACCGGTGAAGGGAAGACGGTGGTGGCCACCCTTCCCGTCTTTCTGAATGCCATGACCGGCAAAGGCGTGCATGTGGTCACGGTAAATGACTACCTGGCCAAGCGTGATTCCGAATGGATGGGTCCGATCTATGAGTTTCACGGGCTGACGGTGGACTGTATTGACAAGCACCAGCCCAACTCTGAAGCCAGGAGAAAGGCCTATAACTGTGACGTGACCTTCGGGACCAACAATGAATTCGGATTTGATTACCTGCGCGACAACATGGCACATAGTCCGGCCGAGCTGGTCCAGCGGCGGCACAATTATGCCATCGTGGACGAGGTGGATTCCGTACTCATAGACGATGCCAGGACCCCCCTGATCATCTCAGGGCCGATACCCAAGGGCGAGCAC
>DSDZ01000450.1 GCA_011048475.1 Bacteroides sp.
ATCCGTTCGGTGTCCCTGGCGGCATTGTACCCCACCACCTGGGTGTTCAGACGGTTGGCGTTCTTCTTCTCGATCCCGGTGAACGCCCCGCCGCAGATAAAAAGAATGTTCTTGGTATTGACCGGGATCATTTTCTGGTCCGGGTGTTTCCGCCCGCCCTGCGGGGGGACGTTCACAATGGAGCCTTCCAGCAGTTTCAGCAGGCCCTGCTGCACGCCTTCCCCGGACACGTCCCTGGTGATGGAGGGATTGTCGCCCTTGCGCGCGATCTTGTCAATTTCATCAATGAAAACGATCCCCTTCTCGGCTGCCTCCACATTGTAATCGGCCACCTGCAGCAAACGGGTGAGCACGCTTTCGATATCCTCTCCCACATACCCCGCTTCGGTAAGGACGGTGGCATCCACGATGGTAAATGGCACGTGGAGCAGCCGCGCAATGGTCCGGGCCAGCAGTGTCTTTCCCGTGCCGGTCTCGCCCACCAGGATGATATTGGATTTTTCTATCTCCACCTCTTCCTTGCTCTCCTGCTGCATCAGCCGTTTGTAGTGGTTGTACACCGCCACCGAGATGTATTTCTTGGCCTCTTCCTGGCCGATCACGTACAGGTCCAGGAAATTCTTGATTTCCGATGGCTTCAACAGCTTGATCTGACCCATGTCAAATTCGCCGTGAACCCCGAGTTCTTCCTGTACAATGCTGTAAGCCTGTTCAATGCATCGATCACAGATATGACCCGAGATCCCTGCGATTAAAAGGTTGGTGTCCTTTTTTTCTCTGCCGCAAAATGAGCAACGGTCCATGATTATTTCTTTTCTTTGGTCCTGAACAGTACTTCGTCGATCATGCCGTAATCCTTCGCTTCTTCGGCCGACATCCAAAAATCCCTGTCCCCGTCTTTCTCCACCTGGTTGATGGATTTGCCGGTATGTTCCGCAATAATGGTGTAGAGTTCCTTCTTCATCTTGAGGATCTCCCGGGCGGTGATCTCAATGTCGGAAGCCTGGCCCTGGGCCCCGCCCATGGGCTGGTGGATCATCACCCGGCTGTGCCTCAGCGCCGACCGTTTCCCGGGGGTTCCCGCAGCCAGGAGCACGGCGCCCATGGAAGCCGCCATTCCTGTACAGATGGTGGCCACATCACAGGAGGTGTACTGCATGGTGTCATAGATCCCGAGTCCCGCGTGGACTGCTCCTCCCGGGGTATTGAAATAGACCTGGATATCCTTGTTCGGGTCGGCGGAATCCAGGTACAGCAGCTGTGCCTGGATGATGTTGGCCACATAATCATCAATGGGTGCCCCCAGGAAAATGATGCGGTCCATCATCAGCCTGGAAAACACGTCCATGGAGGCCACATTGAGCTGGCGCTCCTCGATGATGGTGGGGGATATATAGCTGTTATATTGTGAAGTGACCCGGTCAAAGGTGATGCTGTTGATACCCATGTGCCGGGTGGCATACTTTCTGAAATCATCCTGCTGGTTCATCTTTCTTGTTTTTACTGTTTTTCATACAATTTACGGAACTTATCCAGACTTATTTCCTTATCGTCAAGTTTTGCTGTGGATTTGACCAGTCCCATCAGCTTCTCTTCCGCCCGCTGTTCGTAGATCCTTCCCGACTCCTCGGATTTTTCGAGCATCTGCCTGGCATAATTCTCCAGGTAATCGTCGGGCACATTGGAAATCCCGTACTGCATATACTGGTTGAGGGCGATCTTCTTGGCAGTCTGAAGGGCCTCCTCTTCGGTTACTTTGATCCCGTACTTCCTGAGAAGGTGCTCCTTGACCAGCTGCCAGCGAAATTCATCCTCGTACTTGTCGAAATCCTCGATGATCTTTTCCTCTGTCAGGTTTTCATTTGTCTCCGATATCCACCGTTTCAGGAACTCCCCGGGCAGCTGTATTTTTGCTTTTTTGATCAGGTATTCGCGGGCATCCAGGGTGAAGCGGTATTCGCTTTCCCGCTCGTAATTCCGCTCCATTTCCTCTTTGATCCGCCGGGTGAATTCCTCTTCCGAGGTGACCGTGCCTTCTCCGTATAGCTTGTCATACAGCGCCTGGTCCGCTTTTGCCGGTTCGTACTTCAGCACCTCCCCGATCACGCATTTGAAGGTGCCGTCAATCGCCTGGACCAGTGCTTTGTCAACTTTCAGCAGGGAAGCCAGCTCGGCATCGCTCGGGAATGCCTTTTTCACATCGAAGATCACCTCATCACCGCTCCCGGTCCCGCTGAAGAACAGCCGCTCGCCCTCATCCTTGAACATCTCCAGTGAAAGCGACACATTCTCAGCCCGGATCCCGTTCTCCGCTTCATTGCCATGACTGTCCACCTGCACAAGGGTTCCCTTGACCAGTTCATCCTTACCGGCTTTTTCCACCGGTTTGAACTCCCCGTAATTCTGTAAAAGGGATCCTTTGTATTCCTCCACCTGCTTTTTGTCCAGCTTGATATGATAATAAGGGATCTTGTCCTTCCCTGTGATTTCCAGTTGGATCTCAGGGGCCAGTCCCAGGTCGAATGCAAATTCAAACTCCTCGTCATGCTGGAAATCGATCTTGTTTTCCCGTTCCCTGCTTGGCAGGGGTTCTCCCAGGATCCTGATCTCGTTTTCCTTCAGGTAATGATACAGGGATTCCGACACCAGCTTGTTGACCTCATCCACCAGGATCGGTGTGTAATACATCTTTTTGATCAGTCCCATGGGGACCTTCCCCGGCCTGAATCCATCCACCCTGGCTTTTTTTCTGGTATCTTTCAGTACCTCGTCCACCTTCTCCTGATAATCGGCTTTTTCAACCTTCACATGGAGGACCGTATTCAGTGCATCAATATTTTCCCTGGTAATGTTCATACGCCCGAAATAAAATTACAAATTTACAGGTGCGGATGAAGGGACTCGAACCCCCAATCCCGAAGGAACCAGATCCTAAGTCTGGCGCGTCTACCAGTTCCGCCACATCCGCTCAAAATATCCCGCAAATTTAACTCAATTTTTTGGATTATCGAAGCTCGAAGTTCTTGCCCAGGTAGACGTTCCTGACATGTTCGTCTTCGGCAAGCTGTGTGGACGTGCCGGCTTTCAGGATCGATCCCTCGTACATGAGGTAGGCCCTGTCGGTGATGGCGAGTGTTTCGTGCACGTTGTGGTCGGTGATCAGGATCCCGATGTTCTTCTCCCTGAGCCTGGAGACGATAGACTGGATATCCTCCACGGCGATGGGGTCCACTCCCGCAAAGGGTTCATCGAGGAGGATGAAATGAGGACTGAGTGCAAGGGCCCTGGCAATCTCCGTCCGACGACGCTCACCTCCCGACAGCTGGATCCCGAGGCTTTTCCTGATCTTCATCAGCCCGAATTCCTCCAGCAGCGATTCCACCCGGTCGCGTTGCTCCTCGCGCGAGAAATCGGACATTTCAAGCACCGCACGGATATTATCCTCCACGCTCAGTTTCCGGAACACCGATGCTTCCTGGGCCAGGTAACCGATGCCCATTCTCGCCCGCCTGTATACGGGCTCCTTTGTGATATCCCGGTCATCCAGCATGATGTCCCCTTCCAGGGGGGTGATCAGTCCCACGATCATATAAAACGTGGTGGTCTTCCCCGCCCCGTTCGGACCCAGCAATCCCACGATCTCTCCCTGTTCCACGCTGATGGACACCTGGTCCACGACCCTGCGGTTCTTGTACTTCTTTACCAGTTGATGCGTGTGCAGTTTCATGGTTGCTCTTTTTTCGTCAGGATGCATCCTGTTGTTCCTGTTCCTGCCGGCGGATGATGCGCTTGCTGATGGATATCCCCACCTCGTAGAGGACCAGCAGGGGCAGTGCCACCAGGATCTGGCTGAATACATCGGGCGGGGTGATGATCGCCGAGAGGGTCACGATGATGATGATGGCATGCCGCCTGTACCTTTTCAGGAAGGCAGGGGTGACAAGCCCCACCCTGGACAGGAAATAGACCAGAATGGGCAGCTGGAAGACAACTCCGGCCGCAAGCACCACCGAGGTGATGGTCTGGATATAGGACCTGAGGGTCGGGGCGCTGATCACGCTTTCACTGACCCTGTAGTTCCCTAGAAAATTGACCGACAGGGGGGCAATGATATAGTACCCGAATGCCACCCCGAGGATAAAAAGCAGGGAAGTGTAGAACACGGCCCCCCTGGCTGTGTTTTTTTCCTTGTCATACAGCGCGGGGACTACGAACCGCCAGAATTCCCAGAAAACATAAGGGAATGCGACCACAAACCCGGCCACCAGTGAAACGATGATGTGCATGTTGAACTGTTCGGCCATTTTCACCGTCTGCAGCGCCAGCGGCTCCGAGTTGATGCACAGTCTTTTCAGGCCCAGCAGATCTCCCAGCCGGCAGAGGGAGCGGTTGGTGAAAAACTCAGGTTCCTTGGGCGCCAGCATGATCTTATCGAAGATGATCCCCTTGAAAATGAATGCGAACACAGCCAGGGCGACGATGGCGGCCAGGGCGCGAAGCAGGTGCCAGCGCATCACCTCAAGATGCTCAAGGAAAGTCATTTCCGAGTCATTTTTAGTCCTGGCCATCGCTGTTCTGAGTCGGGGATCTGCAAAGTAACAAAAAAAAACCGTGTGGCTTGAATCGGTATTTAAATTATACTATCTTTAGTTTCCTTGAGTTCTCTCAGAAGGCAGGAATTATGGAGAAGTTACGGGGGATACTGCACGAAAACCTCAAGAAATATTTCGGATTCGACAGTTTTAAGGGGAACCAGGAGGATATCATTCTCAGTGTCCTTCAGGGGAATGATACATTCGTTTTAATGCCCACCGGGGGAGGAAAATCACTCTGTTACCAGTTGCCCGCACTGATCAAGGAAGGTACCGCCATTGTGATCTCTCCCCTGATCGCCCTGATGAAGAACCAGGTGGATGCCATGCGGAGCTTCAGCCTGGATGAGGGAGTGGCCCATTTTCTGAACTCGTCACTGACGAAAAATGCCGTTGAAAAGGTGAAAAAGGATGTGCTCGACCAGCGCACCCGGCTCCTGTACGTGGCACCCGAGAGCCTGACCAAGGAAGACAACATCGAGTTCCTCAAGCAGGTGAAGATCTCCTTTTACGCCATTGATGAAGCCCACTGCATCTCCGAATGGGGACATGACTTCAGGCCTGAATACAGGCGCATCAGGCCGATCATCAACCGGATCGGAACGGCACCCATCATTGCCCTGACCGCAACGGCCACCCCCAAGGTGCAGAACGACATCCAGAAAAACCTGGAGATGATGGATGCGAACGTGTTCAAATCATCTTTCCGGCGGCACAACCTCTATTATGAGGTGAGGCCGAAGGTCCACGCGACCAAGGAGATCATCAAGTTCATTCATGCCAACAGGGGAAAATCAGGGATCATCTACTGCCTCTCCAGGAAAAAGGTGGAACAGCTGGCCGAAGCGCTGAAAGTGAACAACATCAAGGCATTGCCCTACCACGCCGGAATGGATGCGGCAACCCGCTCCAGCAACCAGGACCAGTTCCTCATGGAGGAGGCGGATGTGATCGTCGCCACCATTGCATTCGGTATGGGGATTGACAAGCCCGATGTGCGTTTTGTGATCCATTATGACATCCCGAAAAGCCTGGAGGGCTACTACCAGGAAACCGGAAGGGCAGGAAGGGACGGAGGTGAAGGAAGATGCATCGCCTTCTACAGTTACAAGGACATCCAGAAGCTGGAAAAATTCATGCAGGGGAAACCCCTGGCTGAACAGGAGATCGGGAAACAGCTGCTGCTGGAAACAGTGGCTTATGCAGAATCGGCTGTGTGCCGTCCCAAGCTGTTGCTCAACTACTTCGGCGAATACATGGAGGGTGGCTGTGACAACTGCGACAATTGTTTGCATCCCAAAGAAAAATTTGAGGGTAAATCGCATCTAGTATTAAGTTTAAAAACTATTTTAGGGGTCAAAGAAAAGTTCAAGGTAGAGCATATCGCGAACATCCTTTCCGGTAATGCAACAAGTGCGGTAAAAACCTACAAACACCATCATTCAGAGTACTTCGGAGCCGGAAAGGACCGGGATGTGAAATTCTGGAACGCGGTGCTCAGGCAGGCCCTGGTGGCAGGCTTGATAACCAAGGATATTGAGAATTACGGATTGTTGAAACTGACCCAGGCAGGTCATGACTTTTTAAAGGAGCCTTATTCGATTATGCTGACACAGGATCATGATTTTGATATCAATCCCGAAGAGGGAGTGACCACAGGAGGAGGGGGCACAGGCGCCGTGGACGAAGAGTTGCTGCACGTGTTGAAAGATCTCCGGAAGAAGATGGCGAAAAAAATGAACCTGCCCCCGTTCGTCATTTTTCAGGATCCTTCGCTGGAGGACATGGCCATCCAGTACCCGGTGAAACTTGAAGAGCTGCAGAACATTGTGGGCGTGGGTGCGGGCAAGGCAAAAAAATACGGGGCCGAGTTTGTGGATCTCATCCGGGAATATGTGGATGAAAAGGACATCATCCGGCCCCAGGACATGGTGGTGAAATCGGTGATCAACAAATCCGGAGTGAAGGTGTACATCATCCAGAGCATTGACCGCAAGCTGCCACTGGAAGACATTGCCTACGCCAAGAACCTGGAAATGATGGACCTGATCGATGAGATCGAGGCCATCGTCAGCTCCGGCACCAGGCTCAATATCGATTACTACATCAATGAGATCATGGATGAGGAGAAGCTGGAAGAGATCTTTGAATATTTCCGCAGTGCAGAGACCGAATCGGTGGATGCCGCACTGGCTGAACTGGGGGAAGATGAATTCAGTGAAGAAGAAGTTCGCCTGGTCCGGATAAAGTTCTTCTCCGAGCTCGGCAACTGATATGAAGGAATTGCTTTCCATTGAGGGATTGTCCAAATCCTACAAGCACGTCCAGGCGATTAAAAACCTCAACCTGCTGATCTCCGAAGGCCAGGCATTCGGGATCCTGGGGCCCAACGGAAGCGGCAAAACGACCACCCTTTCCATCATCACGGGGATCATCCGTCAGGACAGCGGCTCTTTCAGCTGGTTCGGAGAAGAATCCTTGCCCGGACACCGGAAATCCATCGGATCACTGATCGAATCACCCCATTTCTATCCCTATCTGAACCTGGAGAAGAACCTCAGGATCATCTGTGACATCAAGGGCGCCTCCTACCGGGATATCCCCAGGGTCCTGGAGATCTCCAAACTGAAGGAACGAAGCAAATCCAGGTTTTCCACCCTCTCCCTGGGAATGAAACAGAGACTGGGGATCGCAGCCGCCCTGCTGGCCGATCCCCAGGTGCTGGTTCTGGACGAACCCACGAACGGACTGGATCCGGAGGGGATCGCCGAGGTCAGGGAAATCGTGATCGAGCAGGTGACCGGGGGCAAGACGCTGATCCTCGCCTCCCACATCCTCAGCGAAGTGGAAAAGATCTGCAGCCATGTGGCCATCCTTAAGAAGGGGGAACTGCTGGCATGCGGACCGGTCCGGGAACTGCTTTCGGAGGAGGAGATCATCGAGGTTTCCTGCCGGGACAACCAGCTGCTGAAGCAAAAACTGCGGCACTCGAAACTGGTCAGGGAAATTGAACCGGGGAACGGGGTGCTCGTGCTGACCCTGGAAGAGGGGGTCGGGGCAGGCGATATCAATGCCTTTGCGTTTTCCAACAACCTGGTGTTATCACATATGTACAGCCGGAAACGGAGCCTGGAATCCCAGTTTCTGGAACTGGTCAAAGAAGAATCCTGACAGCCCATGCGGAAACTGCTGCATATCGAACAGATCAAACTGCTCAATTATAATCCTTTCCGGATTACCATTGCCCTGTATTTCGTGGCCTTTGCCCTGGGGATCCTGATCTATCCTGCCATTGACAAGGAAATCCCGGTGATCTCGCTGAGCGATCTTTTCCGATTCCCCGATGTCTGGCTTTTCCTCGCCTGGATCACCGAACCCTACAATGCCGTGCTGGCGCTTGTGGTCATCATGATCACGACCAAGGAGTTCAGCGACCACACCTTCAAGACCCAGGTGGTGTTCGGGCTCAGCAGGACGGACCTGCTCCTGCAGAAGCTGCTTGCCATCGCGCTTTTGTCCCTCTTCGCCACGCTGCTGGTGGGCCTGACCTCCATGGCGCTTGGCTTCATTTACAGTTACAAGCTGACATTGAAGATTGCTTTCGGTAACTCCTGGATCCTGGGCAGGTACCTGCTGGCCTCGTTCTCCTACATGACCATCGGGCTGATGGTGGCGCTGCTGATCAAAAACACCGCCCTGTCGCTGATCACATTCCTGGCGCTCAGGGTATTCGTGGACCCCGTGCTGTGGCTGCTCCTGAGGAATCACGAGATCAAATGGTACCTTCCTTTCCGCACCGTCACCCGGCTGACCCCGGTGCCCGACCTGATCGAGATCTTCCAGAGAAAGATGAACAGTTCGGAGCCCGTGGATGAAGCCTCCCTGGAGATCCTTCCAAAAGGACTCCCCCCCTGGCTCACCATCCTGATGGTGCTGCTCTATACCGGCCTGGTGATCTGGGCATGCCACCGCCTGCTTCAGCGGCGCAGGTTCACCTGACCCGACCGGGTGTCCATGGCATCCCGGAGCCCGTTGCCCACCATCGTAAAAGCAAGCACCATCAGCATGATGGCGATCCCCGGCAGGAATGCGAGGAATCCCTTGTTCACGATGATGAATCCGTAGTGGTCCTTGATCATCCCGCCCCAGGAGGGGACCGGCGGCTGGACCCCGATGCCCAGAAAGCTCAGACCCGCCTCCATCAGGATCGCCGTTGCAAAATTGGCCGCTGAGATGATCACCACAGGGGCCATTACATTGGGCAGGATGTGCCGGGCGATGATGGTCGCCGGCCCGGCGCCGATGGCCCGCGCTGCTTCCACGTATTCATTCTCCCGGATACTGATCACCTGTCCCCGGACCACCCTTGCCACCTCCACCCACATGGTCAGTCCAACCGCCACGAAAACCTGCCAGTACCCCTTCCCCAGCACCAGGGTGATGGAAATGACCATCAGCAGGGTGGGGATGGACCAGACCACATTGACCAGCCACATGATCACCTGGTCCGTCACCCCCCTGAAATATCCCGCGATACCACCCAGCACCACCCCCACCATCAGGGAGATGAACACCGCGATGAAACCCACGGAAAAACTGATCCTGGTCCCGATGACGATCCTGCTCAGCAGGTCCCGGCCGAAACGGTCCGTTCCAAGCCGGAAATGCTTTTTCACCAGGTGTTCCTCCAGCACGGTTCCGGTCAGCTCATCGCCGTTTCGGCGGATGATCTCACCCGATACCAGTTCCACATTCCAGACGCCGTCCCTGTAGCTGCATCCCTCCGGCCTGACCGGGTAGACGATATCCGGGATCAGAAGCCTGGAGATGAACTCATCCTCCCGGTGCCTGCTGAACTCCCTGTAAACCAGATATGGCTGTTCCACCCACACCGAGTCGACCGGGATGTAGTAATACCCGCTCTCCTTCCCCTTGAAGAGTCCTTCCAGCCATCCGGTGCGGAGGGGCGGCCGGTTGTACCTCACCCGGATGAAGGTGGCGCTGAACCCGGGTCGTTCGGTGGCAATGGCCAGGATCTGGGTATTGGCATTGGGGGAGCGGTCCGGGCTGATCGCGTAAGCAAAAAGGGAGACCAGGAATGCCAGTCCGATGATCACCATTCCCGACAGTGCAAGCGGATTTCTCCTGAACCGTGACCAGGTAATCTTGCCGGGGGGTATCCCTTCTTTCCTGCGGTACATCCTTCAGAATTTTCTGCCTTTCCATCCCGGTCCGGCGAACAAAGCTCCCGCCAGGATGGCCAGCTGGTAAAAATAGTAAAATAGCACAGCCGGGAGGAAGAACCGGAGCGCTTTTCGCTGGCCGGTCAGCCCTGTCACGGCATGGAGCATGAAAACATCCGCCAGGGTTTTAATCAGCAGGGCCGCAAGCAGCAATGGCCATCCTGACGGAAAAAGAACCAGCCACAGAGGTATGGAGAGGACCAGCAGGTTTGTGACGGCAACCACCAAAGCAAGCATCTGAATGCCGGTCATTCCGTAACGCCACGTCTTTGATCCCCACCGGATCCGCTGAAGCACCAGGGACCGCACCCCGGGTACCGGGTGGGTTTTTACCATGGCTTCACGGGCGATGTTGAAGGACAACCGTTTCCCCAGTTTGCGGGCGCCGATCATCAGGAACATGTCATCGCCCGAGGCCAAAGCGTTCGACGGGTCAAACCGGCGGGTTTCCAGATACAGCTCCCGGGAATACCCCAGGTTCGCGCCGCTGCACATCACGGGCCTGCGGTAATAGAAAGATCCTGCACCCGTCCCCGCCAGTCCCAGGATATCCAGCCGCTCGAACATCTCAAGAAAGGTGCCCCTCCCCTCCAGGGTGGTGACCAGTCCCCCGACAAGGTCCGAAGGACGCTGTTCCAGGAAAGCCACATGGGAGGAAACAAACAGGGGACCGAGCCTGCAGTCGGCATCGGTCTGGATGATCCAGGATGCGGAGGCCTTCCTGATCCCCAGTTGAATTGCCTGCTTTTTGCCGGACAACCCTTCAGGGAGCTCCAGGCAGCCAAACCGGGGCATCTCCTCCAGGAGATCTTTGAGCAGCTCACCGGATCCGTCGTCCGAATGGTCATCGATGAAGAGCACCTCCAGTTTTTCAGGCGGATACACCTGGGCTGAAAGATCAGCGACCAGTGCTTCCAGGTGCGCCGACTCATTTCTGAACGGGATGATCAGGGAGACCGGGATGGGTTTTACGGGACGGGCAGAGGAGGGTGGTTCCAGGCGTCTCAGTCCGACGCTGTATCTCACCATGATCGCGGCATACAGGAGGGTGAAGAAGAGGACCGGGACGGCTGCGGAGAGCATGGGTAATCACGGTTGCCTGTCAAAAAAAGACTGCATCAGCTCGTATAGCTTTCTGAACTGTAGGGGTTTGGCAAGATAACCCGCACAGCCGGCCTGCCTGCAGGCCACCTCGTCCTCCTCGAATGCATTGGCGGTGGTGGCGATCACCGGGAGACCGGGGCACATCTGACTGATGACCCTGGTAGCTTCCAGTCCGCTCACTTCGGGCAGCTGGAGGTCCATCAGCACCATGCTGATCCCCGATTTGTGACGGCAGATGTCAATGGCTTCTTTTCCGTTTGTGGCGCGGATCAGGTTGACATTCACCCGGGTCAGGATGGCCGATATGAGCTTGAAGGAAATTTCATTGTCCTCCACCACCAGGATGGTTCTTCCCTCAAAATCATAGTTGTATTTATCTTCTGTCTCCATGCTCAGCCCAGCAATACACCAATGATCGTTGCAGATAAAAGGGAGGCCAGCGTTCCTGCCAGCAGCGCCCGCATTCCGAACTGCGCCAGCAGGACCCGCTTCCCGGGGGCCAGGGCCCCGATGCCTCCGATCTGTATCCCGATGGAAGCAAAATTGGCGAACCCGCACAGCATGTAAACCGACATGATGATCGATTTCGGGTCGGTGAAGGCCCCCGCGGTTTTCAGCTCCGACAGTCCGATGTAGGCCACAAACTCCGTCAGGATCAGCTTTTTGCCAAGCAGTGACCCCACCAGGGTCATGTCCTCCGACGACACTCCCAGCAACCACATGAAAGGCGACAGTCCGTATCCCAGCATGAACTCCAGGCTCAGCTCATCGTACTTTCCCCCGGTAACGGAATAGATCCGTTCATTCAGGTGGGTCCAGTCTCCCACCTTCACAAAAATAAAATTGAACATGGCAATGAAAGCCAAAAACACAAGCAGCATGGCAGCCACATTCACCGCAAGCCTCAGTCCGTCGCCGGTACCGTTTGAGATGGCGTCGAGCGCGTTCTGACCGATCCCTGTCTTCGACACTTTGATCACCCGGTCCACCTCCTCCGTCTGGGGCACCAGGATCTTGGAGATGACCACCACCCCGGGGGCCGCCATCACCGATGCAGTGAGC
>DSDZ01000446.1 GCA_011048475.1 Bacteroides sp.
ATTAACCATCCCGTAAAATTTCTGGATAGTATTAAACCGAACTGTTATCGTTGATACTCAAAGAATGAATATCAAAAATACTAATTGTATTTGAAAATAAGACTGTTGAAATATAAACAACTGATGCGTTGCTGTTTTAGGAATTCTTTCTGCTACTGAGAAATGTATTATGGATGAACTACATTAATCAAGTAATCCTTTTTGGTTAAGTAACTGAATATAATCTTCCCTGCTAAGAGGGCAGTTAACCAAATCAATAAATTCATTTTTATCCAACTTACATTGGAATGACATTTGTTTAATCAGGTGTTTATCAATGTCCTTATTCCCATGACTGATTTTGGTTGACAGGACATATTTATCATCATAAAAGAAATCCACCCATTTATGGTCGGAACTCTTATTGATGGAATCAACAAATCCTTTTTTCTTGAGGTTTTTATATGTCTTTTTAGGGTCTAAAACGCTCATTTTTCTTCAATCCTGTCAATTATCTGGATGAGAATATTTTTAATAAGACGATTGTGATTTGTAAGTGAATTATCATCCAATGTTTTTAGCCTGTCATAGATGAAATCAAATTCTTCAGTAAATGATTTTTCAGCATCATCCTCGGTTAAACCTGTGCCTATAATTCCAAGCATTTCAGACTGGATTATGTAATAATCATCTTCCTTCTCGAAAAGGCAGCGTAGAGGGTATTTTAATATGTAGTTTTTTGTTTCGGTCACAATAACATCAGGAGCATATTCCAAGGAAAATTTCTTGCCAGAATAAATATCAATTATTTTACGGGTGATTTTCCCATCACGTTTTGAAATTTTAATCTTGCCAACTGCCTCGTCCGTTTCTGAAACTGTTTCAGCAACTTCTTTAATTTCTGATATTAACTCTTTCTTAACTGCTGGCTTAAATCGATTAATTTTATAAATGGGCGTTATCTTTTCATTAATCTCATCATATTCAACAAAACTGGCTGGTGAAGTACCAAAACTATTTACAAACGAATACAGATTTTCAACAATTGGGTTACGCTTTACAGGTTCTGGATATAATTCGATTATTTTACCATAATCCCCTGTATTTGAGACTTCAACCAGTTTATCTAATTTATCATTAACTGTGTTTCTATGTACCTGCCAATTAATACCTGTTTTATATTCAGAACGGGGAGAATAAGCAAATTTTGGTACGGCACTTCCCTTGGTGAAACCAACCAGTTCAATTCGAAAGTTATTTATATCGATGGATTCATTGGATGGCAAATCATATTTTGCCAATGTAAACACCAGTTCCTGTAAATCCTGAGCAAGTTTTACCAGAACATCGATTGGCAAAGAGTTATACTTACCCAACTCTCCGCCAATTTCGATAAAAGCACCGTTATTTAAATCAATTTTCACCAATCAAATATAAGAAATCAACATACAATTTCGACATGCACGTTGGTGAAAATATTTTCAGACAAAATGGGTACAATACTGGGGTACAATAAAAGTTAAACCCTTCAAGTACAATGACTTAAAGGGTTATTTTTGTAGCCCCACCAGGACTCGAACCTGGATCTACGGTTTAGGAAACCGCTATTCTATCCCTTGAACTATGGAGCCGGATTTGGCGGGGACAAATTTAGGTGAATTCTGGATGACTGCCAAATCGGAATGTACAATGTCACCGGGGGCCGATGATCACCTTTTTTTGTGTGTTGTGACCTGCCGGATCGGTGATTGTAAGGAGGTAGAGGCCCGGAAGGATCCCGATAAGATCCAGCTCGACCGAGACCGTGAACCTTTTATGAAGGACATTGCGACCGTTCACATCCCGAAGGGCACACATCATTATATCCGGTGTATCGCATTTAATCCTGAGGAATGCACCCGCCGGATTCGGGTACACGTTGACACGAAAAGGGTCTTCGGGTGAGATGCTCCTGACGGATGTCCGGGGGTTTACCTGGGCGGTGTCCATGTTGGTGATGTGGATGTTGTCAAACCAGAGGTGACCGGAACCGAGCGCCTGTTGTTCGGGGACAATCTCCAGGCGGTCCACTTCCGTCCAGTTGAAATCACCGCGCGGATCGTACCAGGTATTGTCATACCATGCACCCCTTTCGGTCAGGTTCTTCAGGGGGATGTGCAGGTGATGCCATTCATTGTCAAAACTCACCATGGCCTGGTTCACATCGATTCCCATTCGCCAGGGAAGGTCATCGGGTTCTTCCGTTTTGGAATCCAGGAAACGGATCTGAATGGAGATCCCGGGATCGTCCCCCCGGATCATCAGATCGAGGGCATAATTTTCATTCACAAGCCGGGAGAGATCCCTGTCGGGTCGCAGGTCAAATACAACGGCCATGTACCGGCTGGCTCCTGTCCAGTGCATGCAGTATTTCCCGTTGTTCGGTCTTTCAGGGGAATAATAGTCGAGTGTCCCGTCGGTGTAAGAGGCTTCACTGACCAGGTTGGACAGGTAATCGTCATACAGGATATAACCTGTCGAATCGGGCCGTTTCACGTATTCGGTCTGTTCAGGGATGTTCATGTCCAGGGCTTCCAATAGGGGGATGTTGAGGTCGTGATCGAACAAACCGTCGCTGTTCTCCTCGAACAGGCCGAATCCGCCGTGATAATCCCACATGGTCCAGGCGATATCCATGGAATCCAGGTATTGTCCCACGGTCCGGTACCAGTTGACGCGGTGAATTTCCTGGCTGGTGGGCTGGTACACCCCGAATTCCCCGCAGTAGATGGGGACGTTCCTCTGATCCCTGAATTGTACCGCAATATCAATGAGATCCCAAACTTTCTGTACGGTTCCGTCCACCGGGTAGCTGTTGTAAAGGTTCCCGATCCAGGTCCCTGAATAGACCGGGGGTGATGCAGGCATGGAATCCGGATCGTAGGGGAACGGGATGTTTTCCACATCCTCCATTGAAGGGGTGTTCCAGCTGGACCCCTGGTGCGTGAAGAGGAAGGGATCGTAAAAATGAAAGGTGTAGATCAGTTTTTCATCGTCATAGAGAGGCATGGCCGAAAGGTTGTGATAACTGTTCCATCCGGCGGGACCGATGACAATGTAATGGACCGAATCATGCTGCCGGATGGTTTCCACCACTTCTCTCTGGATGTTGTTCCACGTTGCATCCGCGATTCCGTGGGGTTCGTTCAGTACTTCGTAGTAGATGTATTCCGACCGGTCAGCGAACTGAATAGCCATCTGCCGCCAGACCCTGTTGAGGATGGTCCCCACCTGTGGATCGGTATCGTCCTCCACGCTGAAGGTATGGTTGTCGAAGATCAGGTGGATCTGCAATTCCTCCGCCCAGTCGGCCACCCGGTGAAGGTTTTCAAGGAACAGCCCGTCCAGTATGTAGTCAGGTTCACCACCGGTCATGTGATGCAGGTTGATGGGAAGACGGATCACATCGAATCCCAGGCTTTTGATATTGACAAAATCCTCCATCGAGTATTTGGTGTACTGAACCTCCCTGGGACCGGATGCCTGGAACCAGCTGGTCAGGTTGACTCCCCGGTGAAATGGCGCCTGCTGGGCCAGGGATCCCGACAGGGGACATGCGCACAGGCATAAGGCAAACGCCTTTTGAAACAAATATCTGTTCATTTCTCGATCCTGTTTTACCTCCGGAAACAACTATATTTCTTTTGCCTTTCCGATGGCCTCCAGGACACGCTGCGGTGTCATGGGCATCTGGTAGAGGCGTGCCCCGGTGGCATCGAAAATGGCATTGGCAATGACCCCGCCCATGCAGATGATGGCCGGTTCACCTCCGCCCTGCGGAGGCATGTGCTGCCTGTCCAGGATCACAGTCTCGATTTCAGGGACCCATGAAAAAAGCGGGATCTGGTAACTGTCGAAATTCTTTGTGAACAGCTTTCCTCCTTCGTATTCGATGTCCTCGCTCAGTGCATATCCCATGCCCATGGTAATACAGCTCTCCATCTGGAGGATCGCACCCTGGGGATTGACACACAATCCCATATCCTGGGCACAGGCCACGCGGATGACCTTCACCTTGCCCGTTTCTTCATCGACCTGTACCTGAGCAATATGGGCAACGTAGGTGCCCGCATCGATGCCGCATGCGATCCCGATCCCTCTTCCGCTCGGACCTGCAGCGGGAGAATATCCGAATTTATCGGCTACCGCTTTCAACACACCGATCATCTGCTGGTCCTCCAGGTTGTCCAGCCTGAACTGCAGGGGATCCTTCCCCGCCCTGGCAGCCATCATATCGATCTGCGATTCCCGGGCAAAGGTGTTGGTGTTGTTTCCCGGCGCACGCCAGGCGCCGGTGGCAAAGGGATGGACCCGGGGACCGCCACGGCTTTCATCGTAGCCCATCGTGAGGGCATGGGGAACTGCATAAATGGTGTCGGAGCCGCGGCTCCCGGCAAAATACTGGCTGAAATCCCACATGGTGATCTTTCCTGAACGGGTCATACCCGAACGGATCCTCACCACGGCGGCGGGCCGGTAGGTGTCATACATGAATTCCTCTTCCCGGGTCCACGCGACCATGACCGGTTTTCCGGTGATCTTTGACAGCCGCACGGCCTCCACTGCCTGCTGGTGGGGTGATTTTCCCCCGAAGCCTCCTCCCACGAAGGGAGTGATGACCCGTACCTGCTCAAGTTCAAGGTCCAGCAATGCGGCAATGGAATCCTGGGTTCCGAACGGGCTCTGGGTGGATGCCCAGACTGTTACCCCGTTACTTTCAACATGAGCAAGGGCTGTATGGGGTTCAATGGGGGCATGGGCCACATAGCCATCATGGAATTCGCTCTCGATTACCATGTCGGACATGTTTTCCCCTTCCTTCAGGTCGCCCGACCTGGCCACTTCCCTGCCCGATGAAGGGGCATCCAGCAGGTATTTGAAAATGGTGTCCTGGTTCACATCCTTCTCGTCAAAGCTGTATTCTGCTTTGATCCTGACAACGGCCACGGCGGCCATATCGGGCTGTTCATGGAGGGCTGCAACCAGGTCCCCGTCCCGCAGAACCTGCACCCCTTCCATTTTTTCTGCCTCCGAGGTATCCACCGAAACAAGTGTGGCTCCGAGAGAAGGGGGACGGAGGATTCTGGCATGAAGCATACCCGGGAGTTTCATATCACCGGCGTACCGGGCCTTGCCCGTCACCTTCTCCCAGGCGTCGGTATGACGCATGGAATCTCCCACATAATGGTATTCGGTATATTTTTTCACGGCAGGTTTCACTTCCAGGTACCGCTCCAGGCGCTTTCCCTTTGCCAGTTCACCGTAACTGACATTCTTCCCCGGGTCAGAGATCCCGTAAATGACCCCTTCTTTCACCCTGAGTTCATCCAAGGGCAGCCCGAGATGTTCGGAGCCCATCTCCAGCAGTACCGCCCTGGCCTCTGCTGCGGCCGCACACATATAGTGACTGAACTGGCGGGTGGTCAGTGACCCCCAGGTGCCCGCATCCCATGGACACAGGGCCGTATCGCCCATCACCATGTGGATGGATTCAAAGGTTACATCCAGCTCGTCGGCCATTTGCTGCGCCAGCGAGGTGATCACCCCCTGGCCCATTTCAATCTTGCCGGTGTAGTTGTTCACCGTGCCGTCTTCTTTGATCAGCAGGAATGCATTGTAATCGGCAGGCAGGCTGCGACGCTGTGCCAGGGGGAGGGCCAAAAGTTCTGACGGATCCCAGGTGCTGTAATACAGGATGATCCCTCCGCCGAGCAATTTGAAAAAATCCCTCCGCTTCAGGGAAACGGAATGACCCTGCCCGGTCGCGTTCTTTGGTGTTGCTCTTTTTCTCATGGCTATTGTCCTTTTTTCATTTCGCGTGCTGCGGACTGTATCGCTTCGATGATCCTGATATGCGCCCCGCAGCGGCACAGGTTTTCCTCCATTCCGTCGATCACCTCCTGGCGGCTGGGCTCTGGGTTTTTCAGCAGCAGTCCGTATGCATGCATGATCATCCCGGGGGTGCAGTACCCACACTGCAAGGCATCATGTTCCATAAAGGCTTTCTGAATGGGATGCGGTTTCCCGTTCACAGCCAGACCCTCGATGGTCAGCACCTTTTTTCCTGCCACATCACCGATTGGAAGCAGGCAGGACCTGACCGCTTCATTGTCCAGGATGATGGTGCAGGCACCGCAGAAACCGATCCCGCAGCCATACTTGGTGCCTGTGAGCCCGAACTGGTCCCTCAGCACCCAGAGCAGTGTAAGGGTCGGGTCAATGGTGATTTCCGTGTCCCTGCCATTCAGGTTAAATTGTACAATCTCTTCCATGATATCTGTGTTTATTTTGTTGCATTGAGATAATCTTGCCGGGTATCGATATCCTTCAGAATGCCGGGGTGATCCACCTCCACTTCAAGCACATCATCCGGAAAAAGTTCCATCAGTGAACGCAAACCCTTTTCCGGATCCAGGTGCTCGATCACATCGCGGTATTTCATATTCACCACAATGGGATGACCCCTCCGGTGATGATGCTTCGGAATGACAATCCCCCGTGAAGACCTGTGAAAGGTTCTGATAAGTTTGTTGATGACCTCCGGAGGGATGTCCGGCTGGTCCCCCGGGAAAACAAGTGCAGCATCGGTGTCGCCGGGAAGGGCTTTGAGCCCGCAGATCACCGATGAAAGCATCCCCCTGGCATGATCCACATTCTCACAATGTTCCACCGGCATCTTCCCGATCACGCTCAGGATCTCATCCCTGGAGGCACCCAGTACCACCATTGTGCTGTCCACATCCGATGCGAGTACATTCCCGATGGTGGTTTCAATGATGGTCCTGCCACGGTAGGGAAGCAGCAGTTTCTGCTGTTTCATCCTCCGGGATGCCCCGGCCGCCAGTATGATCGCCCGGTTATGCTTCATCTTCCAGTCTTTTCCGGTGGCGTTCCATCACCAGCTGGGCCGCGATACTGACAGCGATCTCCTGGACGGTTTCAGAACCGATCTCCAGTCCGATGGGGGTGTGGATCGAATCCCACTGTTCAGGGGTGGCCCAGCCCTTATCAATAAATTCCTGCCGCATAGCGGCCACCTTGTGCCTGCTTCCGATCATCCCCACATAGGCCGCCCCTGCACCGATACAGGGTCTGAGGACTTCCGCATCATGGCGGTGCCCGCGGGTTACGATCACCACGTAGGTGTCACCTGTCAGTTTGATTTCACGCATGGCCTGTCCCATATCCCTGACCACCAGGTAGTCGGCATCGGGTACGTTTTCCCTGCTGGCAAGTTCCTTCCTGTCATCCACCACGGTGATCTCAAACTCCAGCAGTCGCCCCAGGTGTGCCACCGCCCTTCCCACATGACCGGCCCCGGCGATGATCAGTCTGGGAAGCGGTCCGATCCGCTGCAGGAACACCGCACGTTTCTGCACCTTGTGGCCGGCTGGAAGCGGAAACTCCAGGAAATCATCCCCGGCATCCCTGCCGAGCGTTTCCGCAACGGCATCCTGTACATCCGGCTGGAGGCCGGCAGGGATCCGGCCGCCCTGCTCACCGGGGATCCAGAACCGCCGGATCACTGCCTTCCGGCCATCCCTCATTTCAACGATCGTTCCCAGGATCCCGGCAAACCCGCCGGCGATGGTCCGCTCCAGGTCCTTAAAAACCTGCAGGAAAGCACCCGGATCCGCATCAATGAGCACCGTGGCTTCCCCACCGCAGCGGGCTCCTTCCTCCCCCTGGCTGCTGTCCAGGTTGAACACGTGCTGGACGGAGATCCCTGAATCCAGTGCCTCCCGGGCCAGGGACTGCACACTGGCTTCCAGCAGGCCGCCCCCCACGGTACCGGCAATGAGTCCCCTGCTGCCGAATAGGGCCGAACTCCCCGGCTTCTGCGGGGTGGATCCTGAACTCCGGGTGACGGTGGCCAGGACGGCCTCTGCTCCGGATGAGAGATGTTCCAGGACCTGCCGGTGGATGTGTTTCATGGAGGGCGTTTCGGGAGAATGATCTAGATCAGTCTTGCGATGGTCACGATGAGCAGGCAACAGACCACAACGGCAGGTGCCCAAAGCCTTGCAAGCACCGGTGCCCGCGTCCCCAGGTTTCCAGCGGAGATGGATTCCGCATACCGCATGGCGGCGTAATATCCAAGGGGGACCGTACACATGGCGATCACGATAGCCACCGGAGCCGTGTAAATGGACTGGGGAATGTTCGTGGCGGCAACCACACAGGCTTTCGAACCGGTCACAAAACCAGCGAGCGGGAAAAGCGATACGGCCACCAGGGCAGCCCCGGCTCCCACTGCGATCCGGTTGCCCGGCCGGGTGAAGAAACGGTTCCCGAAAAGTGCGGTCAGCATGAGGAATCCCGCCGCAAGGGTGACAAACGCAAAAACGGGATTCAGGATGGAGCCGTGGTTCCAGGAAACGGGAAGCAGGAGGGCGTCCAGCAATTTAAAAAGCACAGCGATGGAAAGGACCAGGAGCACGGGGATGATGCTCCGGGTCAGGCTGTATGCAAAGGAAACCCAGAAGAATGCAATCCCGGTAAGGATCGCACCCGAGAAGAGCACGCCGCATTTTTGAAGGCCCAGGCCGAAGGCGAATTCAGTGAGGCCCCAGACGGACCCGGCGGCAAGGATGATACCCAGGTGGGATCTGATCAGGTTCTTATCCATATGGCAGTTGTTTTTTTCATAAATATAAAGGTTTATGGGATGCGAATCCACCCCTGAATGGTGATTCCTCCCCAGGGCTTTCCCGGCCCCGGGTTGCACAACAGATGTTGACTTCAACTGACCGTTTTACTAACTTGTGAACAGGAAAGATGTAAATACGGAAATCATGGAAAATTACTTCATATGTCCTCACTGCAGGGGCCATCTCAAGGTGGGTGAATTTATTATTTTCCGGATACGGAACCAGGAAAGGGAAAAAGGGCTGCTCCTGCTTCACCCGGAGATCGGCAATTATTCGAGCATCAAGCATCCCCATTTCCGGATAAAAGAGGGGGAGCGGATCGATTTCTTCTGTCCGATTTGCATGCAGAGCCTGGATGCTGCCATGGATGAGAACCTGGTCCATGTGATCATGGTTGATGAAAAAGACAAGGTGCATGACATTTATTTTTCACGTATTGCCGGTGAGCAAAGCACATACCAGGTTTCCGAAGAGGGCGTCCGGGCCACGGGCGAACATTCCTACAGGTACACCTATTTCAAGATGTCCGACGACATGATCCGGTTCCTGAAAAAGTGAGTCCGTCTTCTCGGAAGCAGCTTAAAAATAAAGTACTCGCCGGAAGCCAATTATCGGAGAATGTTTAATTTTGTTGCCGTAAAACGGGATCATGAACGTACTTGTTACCGGCGGCGGGGGTTTTATGGGGATGGCCCTGATTAAACGGCTGATTGCCGAGGGTCACCGGGTGACCAGCCTCTCCAGAAGAGAATACCCGCTCCATTGGGCGCTGGGCATCAGCAGTATCCAGGCCGATATCAGGGATGCGGATGCCTTGGAGAATGCATGCAGGGACAAGGACCTGGTGTATCACCTGGCTGCAAAAATCGGGAACTGGGGGAATTACAAGGACTTCTACTCGGTGAATGTGACGGGGACCGGGAATGTGATCAGTGGATGCAGGAATCAGGGAGTGCCCGGAATAATCTATACCAGCTGTTCAAGTGTGGTGTTCGACGGGAACGACCTGGAGGGGATCGACGAGTCTTATCCCTATCCGGAAAAGCAACTCTCGTTATATGCCGATACGAAAGCCGTTGCGGAGCGTTTGATACTGGAGGCCAACTCGGAAACACTGAAAACCATTTCACTTCGTCCCCACCTGGTATGGGGACCGTACGACACACACCTGATCCCGTGGATCCTGAAAAATGCTGCATCGGGCAAACTCAGGCGGATCGGCGACAAGGAGTATTTCAAGGATACCACCTATATTGACAACATGACCGATGCACTGGTGCTCGCTGCAAAGGCACTCGAATCCAATCCCCGGGCATGCGGCAGGGCTCTCTTTATTACCAACGGGGAACCTGCCAGGGTGTGGGATTACTTCAATTCAATCCTCCAGGTGGCCGGATATGAACCGGTGAAGAAAAAGATCCCGGAAAGACTGATACTGACCGCCGCCGGACTGTCCGAATGGTTTCACAGGGTGTTCAGGCTCGAATCAGAACCCTTCATGACCAGGCATACCATCAAAGAATTATGTTCCAACCACTGGTTTGACATTTCCGCTGCCAGGGAGTTGATCGGCTACACACCCAGGGTAAGCAATTCGGAAGGTTTCAGGCAGCTCAAATCATACCTTAGGAAGGGCAGGAACTGACCGGTTCACCGGTCTGCAGTCTTGTAACTGATGGACATACCGTTCCCCTCACTGTTTACACTCGTCTTATAATTGGGAAGGCTCCGGAGGAATTCCAGGTAGTCGGAATTGGATCCATAACCCGGCCTGTCGGACACATTATGGGTCGTATAGCATCCGTTGACCAGCAGTTTGGGGTCCACTGCGAGGAAATAGTTGCGGTACCATGTTTTATCCGCATCACTGAAAACAAAATCAAACGGGCCTTCAAGTTTCGGGACCAGCACATGTGCATCGGCGAGCCTTGCGTCGATGAAATCGGAGACGCCCGCTTCTTTGAAATTTTTCAGCGCTTCTTTGTGTCTCTTTTCATCCAGCTCGATGGTGATCAGTTTTCCGCCCGTCTTGCTCAGTGCCCAGGCCATCCAGATCGACGAGTGCCCAGTGGAGGTCCCGATTTCCAGCGCACGCTGATAATTGTTTTCCAGGATCAGATCGTGCAGCAGCTTCCCGTCTTTAGCAGGCACGTTCATGTCATACCACTCACCCGAGTGTTTGTTCAGGAATGCACGCACCTTTTTATCAATTTCGGCCTGGTCGTGGGATTGTGAGAAACCTGGCACGGCAGTGAATATAGCCATAAGCAAAAATAATGTTGCCTTCATTTGATCCGGATCATATGTACCATTTCTCATACAATAATTGTACCATCTATCCCCTGAAGGCATATCTGAAAAGATTTGAGAGGGTGGGCTTCTGTCCCTGGATCAGGATCGCGGTCCGGAAGATCCGGGCACCAATCCAGACGGTGAGGATCGTGAACAGAACCACTCCTGCCAGTCCGGCAAGCGGCTGCCAGAGCGGGATGGTCACCGGGGTGGCGAGCCTGGTCATCATGATCGTGGGGGTGAAAGGCGGAATCAGGGAAAGGGTTGTGGCCAGGCTCCCTGTGGGATTCTGGATCACCGGCACAATCACGAAGAGCGGGATAATCACGGGAAGCATGGCGGGGAACTGAAGCGACTGGGCGTCTTTGTTGTCGTTGCAGGTGGCACCCAGGGCGGCCATTCCCGATCCAACCATGATGATGAAAAGGATCGTATAGACAAAGAACCAGGGAAGGATCTCATAGGGGATGGACGATTCAACCCCGGTCAACCGGGCGGTGACAATGCCCGCACTGACATAGATGACCGCGGTGGTGAGCGAGACACCGATCCCTCCCAGGACTTTTCCGGTCATGAACTGGAAAGGAGTGACGGAACCCAGCAGCACCTCGGCGATTTTTTCGGATTTTTCTTCCATCACCACACTGAGCAGGGGTATCGAACTCATCATCACCAGCATGAACATCAACAAGACGATGATGTACGGGACCAGGAAGGACTGTAGTTCATTGGCAGCCTCTGCTTCCTGCTGTTCCCCTGTTTTCCTGTCCACGGAGACAAGTCCCATCCCCTCGATGTTGATCCACCTGAACAGAGCATTTACCTCCTCCTGCTCAAGATTCAGCTCCGATACCCTGAGCTTTCGGAGGTGTTCGTTGATCACATTCCCGAACCAGTAACGGATATTATCCA
>DSDZ01000181.1 GCA_011048475.1 Bacteroides sp.
AAATTAAGCGGGTTGAGTCCTTCAGGAAGCAGGACCTGATCTATAAGATCCTGGATACCCAGGCCATCGTTGCCTCGGGAAACAAGGAAAAATCATCCTCCGGTCCGGACACATCTGCCGATGATCCGAAAAAGAAGCCCGGCAGGCCCAAAAAAGAGCGGAAACGGGAGCCTGACAAGCGCCCCCGTGAGAGTGTTGAAAAGGCGGAAGCCGGGGCCGTGCAAAACAGGAAAGAGGAGGTGGAGCCGGCACCCGCCCCGCAGCCCCAGTCCGCCGATGAAACCAAAAAGCAACGGGAACAGCCCAGGAAAAGTGACGATGACGCACAGCGGAGGCAGTCCCACGACAGGCCGGTGCGCGGGGAAAGAAGTGAGCGGACCGAAAAAAGTGACCGGAACGAAAGAAGTGAACGTCCTGAGAGGGGAGACCGGGGCGACCGCCCGGACCGGGGTGACCGCCAGGACCGGGGCGACCGCCAGGACCGGGGCGAAAGGAGCGAGCGCCCGGACCGCAACGGCCAGAAAAAGCCGTACGAACAGCGGAGGGAAGTCGATAAATACGATTTCGAGGGACTGATCACCAATTCCGGGGTGCTGGAGATCATGCCCGACGGATACGGATTCCTCAGATCGGCCGATTACAATTATCTCAACTCACCCGATGATATCTATGTATCCCAGAGCCAGATCAAGCTTTTCGGACTGAAAACGGGAGACAATGTGAAGGGCACCATCCGGCCGCCCAAAGAGGGAGAAAAATACTTTCCCCTGATCAAGGTGGAAGAGATCAACGGCCGCAGTCCCGATTATATCCGGGACCGTGTTCCATTCGATTACCTGACACCGCTCTTTCCCGAGGAGAAATTCACACTGGTGGGAAATGGCCAGTACAACCTCTCGGTCCGTGTGGTGGATATGTTCGCACCCATCGGGAAGGGACAGCGCGGTCTGATCGTCGCCCAGCCCAAGACGGGAAAGACGGTTCTGCTCAAGGATATCGCCAATGCCATTGCGGCCAACCATCCCGAGGTCTACATGATCGTTCTGCTCATCGATGAACGGCCCGAGGAGGTTACCGACATGGCCAGGAACGTGAATGCGGAGGTCATCTCCTCCACGTTTGATGAACCGGCTGAAAGGCATGTGCGGATCGCCAACATTGTGCTTGAGAAAGCCAAAAGACTGGTCGAATGCGGGCATGATGTGGTGATCCTGCTGGATTCCATCACCCGGCTCGCCAGGGCATACAACACCATTGCCCCTGCCTCGGGGAAAGTCCTTTCCGGAGGGGTGGATGCCAATGCGCTGCACCGGCCCAAGCGGTTCTTTGGAGCGGCCAGGAATATCGAGAACGGGGGATCCCTGACCATACTGGCCACGGCACTGACCGAAACCGGTTCCAAGATGGATGATGTGATCTTTGAGGAGTTCAAGGGGACCGGCAACATGGAACTGCAGCTGGACAGGAAACTGTCAAACAAGCGGGTGTTCCCGGCAGTGGATGTGAATCCTTCCAGTACAAGGAGGGAAGAGCTGCTGCTTGAAAAGCCCATGCTCGACAAGATCTGGATCCTTCGCAACTACCTGTCAGACATGAATTCGGTGGAGGCAATGGAGTTTCTCAGGGACCGGATCAGCCGGACCGCCTCCAATGAGGAGTTCCTGATCTCCATGAACAGCGGATAGGCGGCACCACATTCGAAAATCCATGCTCCCTTATCGGAGGGATTTGCGATCCCTCCAAAGGTCGTATACCTGAATGTTATTCAGCATAGCCCGCTATTTTTAATTATTTTATATTACGTGAATCATATCACAATTGTGCCGATTTTACTAATTTTGAGTCTCTCTTCGTCTTGGAGTTAAATGATTGTAATATAAATATTTAAGTAAAACAATATGGCGAAAAAGAAGAATTATATCACATGCGATGGCAATTTTGCTGCAGCACATGTGGCCTACATGTTCAGCGAGGTAGCTGCCATCTATCCCATTACCCCCTCATCAAACATGGCCGAACATGTGGACGAATGGTCGGCACACGGGAGAAAGAATATTTTCGGAGAGACGGTCATGGTGACTGAATTGCAGTCCGAGGGCGGTGCTTCGGGGGCGGTCCACGGTTCGCTGCAAAGCGGGGCCCTCACCTCCACTTTCACCGCCTCCCAGGGACTCCTGCTGATGATCCCCAACATGTTCAAGATCGCCAGTGAAAGGCTTCCCGGGGTGTTTCATGTATCGGCAAGAAGTGTGGCCACACATGCACTTTCCATTTTCGGCGACCACAGTGATGTGATGGCCACCCGCAATACGGGTTTTGCCATGCTGGCATCCGGCGGCGTCCAGGAGATCCTGGACCTGGCAGGGGTGGCCCACCTGGCAGCGGTCAAATCGAGGCTGCCGTTTGTGCATTTCTTTGACGGGTTCCGTACCTCCCATGAGATCCAGAAGGTGGAGGCTCCTGACCAGGACGCCCTGGCAAAACTTTTGGACCGGGATGCCCTGAAAGCATTCAGGGACAATGCACTGAATCCCGAACATCCGGTCACCCGGGGTACGGCCCAGAACCCGGATATCTTTTTCCAGGCCAGGGAAGCCATCAACCGTTTTTATGATGTGGTTCCCGATGTGGTGGAAGAATACATGCAGGAGATCGGTAAACTGACCGGCCGCGCGTACCATCCATTTACCTATTACGGGGCCGCGGATGCGGAAAATATTGTGATCGCCATGGGTTCGGTGACCGAGACTGTAAAGGAGGTGGTCGACTACCTGGTTGATAAAGGAGAAAAGGTGGGCATGATCACAGTGCACCTGTACAGGCCGTTTTCAGAGAAATACTTTATGAAGGTGCTGCCGGCATCTGTGAAGCGGATCGCCGTGCTCGACCGCACCAAGGAACCGGGAGCCAATGGAGAACCCCTCTACCTGGATGTCAAGGATCTGTTCTACGGGAAAAAGGATGCTCCCGTGATCGTGGGAGGACGGTACGGTCTCTCTTCCAAGAACACCACCCCTGCGATGATCCTGTCGGTGTACGAGAACCTGAAGCTGAAAGAGCCCAAGAACAGGTTCACCGTTGGAATTGTGGATGATGTGACCTTCACCTCTCTGCCCGTTCTGCCGGAGATCTCCGTGGGCAAGCAGGGGACTTTCGAAGGTGTTTTCTGGGGAATCGGAGCCGACGGAACGGTGGGTGCCAACAAGAATTCCATCATGATCATCGGGGAGACCACCGACAAGTATTGCCAGGCTTATTTTTCGTATGACTCGAAGAAGTCAGGGGGGCTCACCACCTCTCACCTGAGGTTCGGGGACCATCCCATCCGATCGCCTTACCTGGTGGGAACGCCCGATTTCGTGGCATGCCATGTCCCGGCTTATCTGGATAAATACAATATGCTGAAGGGGCTCAAGGACGGGGGCACCTTCCTCCTCAATTCCATCTGGGATGAGAAAGAGACCGTCGAACACCTTCCCGGCCATATGAAGAAATACATGGCCGAACACAACATTAATTTTTACATCATCAACGCCACCCGTCTTGCACAGGAGATCGGTCTGGGAACCAGGACCAACACCATCATGCAGTCGGCCTTTTTCAAGGTTGCGAATATCATTCCTTACGAGGAAGCGGTGAAGGAGATGAAAAAGTTCATCGTGAAGAGTTTCGGGAGAAAAGGGGAGGAAGTGGTCAACATGAACTATGCCGCGGTGGAAAAAGGTGGGGATGTGACCAGGGTGGAAGTACAGGCTGAATGGGCCGACATCAGGGTGAAAAAAGAAGCCGACGAGCGGGATCTTCCCGACTTTGTCAAAAATGTGGCGGAGCCCATCAACCACATGAAAGGGGATGACCTCCCGGTCAGCGCATTCCTTGGCCGTGAGGACGGGACCTTCCCTTCAGGGACCACCCGCTACGAAAAACGGGGAATCGCGGTGGATGTCCCCGAATGGATCCCGGAGCACTGCATCCAGTGCAACCAGTGTGCCTACGTATGCCCGCACGCCGTGATCCGGCCTTTCCTCCTGGATGAGAAGGAAGCAAAGGGGCTGCCCGAAGGGACGGCCACACTCGATGCCATCGGAAAGGACTTTGCGGGACTGAAATACAGGCTTCAGGTCTCGGTGCTTGACTGCACCGGCTGCTACAACTGTGTGGATGTTTGCCCGGCCAAGACCAAGGCGCTGGAGATGAAGCCGCTTGAGTCGCAGCAGGATCAGATCCCCCTCTGGGATTACCTTGCCGCGAAGGTCACCTACAAGGACCACCTGGCTGACAAGAAAAAGACCGTGAAGAACAGCCAGTTTGCCCAGCCGCTTTTTGAGTTCCACGGGGCATGTCCCGGATGCGGGGAAACACCCTATATCAAGCTGATCACACAGTTGTACGGGGACCAGATGATTGTGGCCAATGCCACCGGCTGTTCATCCATTTACGGGGGATCTGCGCCATCCACCCCATACAGTGCAAATGCGGAGGGCCGTGGCGTTGCCTGGGCCAATTCCCTGTTTGAGGACAATGCGGAGTACGGATACGGGCTTGCCGTCGGAGTCAGCAAGACCCGCGAGCATATCCGCAACATCATGCTTGCCGCGAAGAATGATGTGAAAAAGGAGACCGGGGAGGTATTCGATGAGTGGATCGCCTCCATGCACGATCTGGATGCATCCAGGGAAGCCTCTGCAAAGCTTTTGAAGGCGCTTGAGAAAGAACCTCACAAAGCTACCGAGGAGATCCGGTCGCTGAAGCAGTACCTGGTGAAAAAGTCGGTCTGGATCTTCGGAGGGGACGGATGGGCGTATGACATCGGCTATGGCGGACTGGACCATGTGATTGCTTCGGGTGAGGATGTGAACATCCTGGTGTTGGATACCGAGGTGTATTCCAATACCGGGGGACAGGCATCCAAGTCGACTCCTGCCGGTGCGGTTGCCAAGTTTGCCGCCTCGGGGAAGAAGATCCGGAAAAAGGACCTTGGAATGATGGCGATGACCTACGGGTATGTGTATGTGGCACAGGTGGCCATGGGAGCCAATCAGTCCCAGTACCTGAAAGCCATCAGGGAAGCCGAGGCATATCCCGGGCCTTCGCTGATCATTGCCTATGCACCCTGTATCAACCATGGCCTGCATGAGGGGATGGAAAAGACCCAGAGCCATGAGAAATTTGCCGTGGAATGCGGATACTGGCACCTGTACAGGTACAATCCGCAGCTGGAGGCAGAAGGGAAAAATCCCCTGACCATCGATTCGAAGGAGCCCGACTGGAACCAGTTCCAGTCCTTCCTCAACTCGGAGGTCCGTTATACATCCCTGAAGAAATCCTTCCCGGAGGAGGCCGCGAGGCTCTTCAAAGCTGCCCAGACCAATGCCATGTGGCGGTACAACAGCTACGTGCGGATGGCCAGCCTTGATTTCGCGCCCACTTCGTAGAAGGAACAAATAGGATCACTTAAACCGGAGGCTATCCCGCATGGATGGCCTCTGTTGTTTTCCACGGGATGCTTTTACGCAACGTGCTTTTAAGACAGCATCGCTTAAAAAAGGTTTGCTTCTGATCACAGATGCGCGAATTATGTCTAAATTTGCGCCCAATAAAAAAAAGGCAGTGGGAAGGATCATGGCCATTGATTACGGGACAAAAAGAACGGGGGTCGCGGTGACCGATCCCATGCAGATGATCGCCTCTCCACTGGAAACGGTCCCCACCCATGATCTGATGAATTTTCTGGATGACTATATGAAACACGAACAGGTGGATCTGCTCGTTGTGGGAGAACCCAGGCAGATGGATGCCACGGCCTCGGAAACGCTGCCCCGGATCAGGTTCTTCGCGGAAGCTTTCAAAAAGCGCTTCAAAGGGATCCCGGTGGAGTGGGTGGATGAACGCTTTACCACCCGGATGGCCATGGACGCCGCGGTTGAGGGTGGGATGAAAAAATCAGACCGAAGGAAGAAAGGGAGCCTGGATAAGATCAGTGCCGCGATCATTCTTCAGGCATACCTGGAGGGTGTAAACAAACCTGCGGATCAAACGTTATTAAGATTGAATAAGAATAAGAATAAAAATAAGCGTTAGGTAAAAAATGGTATTACCTGTTTATGTATACGGGATGTCTGTGCTCCGTAGAGAAGGCGAAGAAATCCCTGAAAACAGCGATGAGCTGCAGCAACTGATCAAAGACATGCACGAAACCATGCGGGCGAGCGACGGGGTCGGGCTTGCAGCCCCCCAGATTGGGAAATCCCTGCGCCTGTTCGTGGTGGATGCTTCCCCCATGAGTGAAAACGGAAAGGACCCTGAACTGAAGGAATTCAAAAAAGCATTTATCAACCCGGTGATCCTGGAGCGTTCAGAAGATGCGGAATCCGCGGAGGAAGGGTGCCTGAGCATCCCCGGCATCAGGGAGGAAGTGCCCAGGCCGTCCAGGATCCGGATCGAGTATTACGATGAGGACTGGACACTCCGGGAAGAAGAATATAAAGGGACCCGGGCTAGGATCATCCAGCACGAGTATGACCATCTTGAAGGGATCCTGTTCATCGACAGAATCAATCCCATCCGCAGGAAGCTGATCTCATCCAGCCTGAAGAACATCAGCCGCGGCAAGACGAATTGCGATTACCAGGTCATCCATCCCAGGAAGAAATAGCCTCCATTACCCTGCCCCTCTGGTTTAAAGCCCTGTAAAACAGCCTGCTGCGATCATTTGATCATTCGATGAACGCCTTGATCAGAGAATTAGATTAGTGACCTGTGGTCATTTGATACTTTCACAATTTGATAATCTTCCTTTTAGTTACAAAGTCCTTTGCCCTGATGGTGATGAAATAGACTCCTTTTCTGAAGAAGGAGAGGTCGATTTGATGTGAGGTTCCTTCCACCTCCTTACTTAATATTTGTTTACCATTCAAAAAGGTAATCTCAATATAATAACGGTCTGAGATTTCTGTTTCGATGGTCAGGAAATTAGTCGTTGGATTGGGATAGATCCTGATGCCCTTTGTCCCCTTATCATCAATTCCCACTCCTAAAATATTGAATTCCCTGGGTTCTGATATGTTCTCCATCATGTCCCGGGCATATAACCAGTATACTCCATTATGTAACGTATCTGGTATGGGGATTTCTGCACTTACACCCGCGGTTACATAAGTTGAGTTACCTATACAGGCTTGTTGGATACACTCTAAGTCTCTCACGGTTCCCTCAGGGACAAGGAATATCCAGCCATCCTTTGAACTCGTAGCTTCAATGAAATCAGGTTGATACCAGGAATCCTGAGGAATACTCAATACCGGTATTACACTGTATGGTGATTCGATGGCTCCCAGGTCCACCCGGGTATCAATCGGGTTTGGTCTCGGGTTACCATATATATCCCATTCCGGGGCAAAATACCAATCCCCAGCTATTTTGATGGAATCGATTCCCGCTCCAATTCCCGGGCTGTTCCGGGCTAACCTGTATGATCCCTCCTCAAAAACCGGTTCCTGGAATATATTGCCGATTTCAGTCACCGGAAGACCGGGATCAAAAGGCTCCTTCAGGAGATTATGGTATGCTTTAAGCGAACCCCCGTTTGGATCATAGAACGAGAATTCAGCGAGGTCGTTATCCGCATTCGACCATATAATATTGTTGTACATGATCAGGATGCTGCCCACATCAACGAGCACGCTGTTACCGGCAACCGTTGCCTCGTTGTTTATGATTGTATTATTGCAGGCAACCCATATGTTACTCCATCCATATAGACCGCCTCCGTAACCTTCGACGAAATTGTCTGTGATCACATTATTGTAGAACAGAAGCTTAAATTTTGTCCAGTTGATTCCAGCACCTCCGCCACATGCGTAATTGTTGTTGCTGTATCCGGCATTTCCGGAAATTATATTGTTTCTGACGACGGCTTCAAAAATGGTTCCTTCCAAAGATTCATTCTCAAAAAAGAATCCGGGACCTATTGCCAGTCCCTCGGTATGAAGGGTGTTTTTTAATATCCTGTTATTCTCCACAATTGCCCTTCCGCCATGGATACCTATTCCTCCTCCCCAGGCATTTCCGTCCGTGCTGGTATTGTTTCTGATGGTATTGTCCCTGATCAGGACCGTATGATTGTGGTTAACGGTGGCCAGGATCCCGCATCCGAGGATCCCCCTGGCCTTGTTTCCCGGATCAATTCCATGATTGTTTTCGATGATGTTGTGAGCGATTTTCCCGCCGGAATTGAAAATAAGAATCCCTGCACCTCCAAAGTAATTCCACTCGGGCCAATCCTTATGGATTCCATTGACATACGTTCCGGAACCCCCGGTGACGGTAAATCCCATTAATACGGAAGTTGTATCTTCTCCCGATACCATCATTACGGTAGATGCGGTATCGGGATTGGCGGACTGGCTTCCGTCAATGATGGTTCGGGGAATGTAGTATTCTACATGGTCAAGGATAAAGGCACTTGCAACGGTAATGGCCTTCCCTTTAAAGTCGATGTTTTCATAATACCTTCCTTCCATCACCAGCACGGTGTCTCCATCAGACGCCGCATCGATGCCTGCCTGGATGGTCGGCTGCTCATCCGGAATACGGATGATCCGCTCAGAATTGTATCCGGGGAATGATTTCGCAAAGGGTGACTCAACCGCTCCGATATCGAAATATTCATCAGGGGAAATATCAGCACGGAAAGCACCGGTATAGTCGATTGTGGGAGGAAAAATCCAGGATTCATTGATCTTGACTGAATCCAGGCTGCGTCCCACTGCAGGGCTGTCAGCCGAAGGTGCATAGGTAACGGTATCAACTGCGGGGTCACAAACGATCGTCAGCCTTGAGAAAATTGAGTCAGAAAGGGGAAAGTCTTTGTTCATGATATTTCCATAGGCATAAACAGATACCGGTTTATCCTCCTCAACAATTCCGCTTAAATGCGGGTTTTCATCTGACCAGAGGATATTATTCAACATTAGAATATCCCTGCAATTGGATCCCATGAACAAGGTATTGGCGTCGAGTTCAGCCTTGTTGTTCAATACGGTATTGTTGAAAAAATCGAGGCGAGCCAGATCAAAAATAAAAACTCCGCCGCCTCTTCCGTTGGTTGAATTGTAGCTGATAATGTTGTTGCTGAGCGTAAGACGCCCAACTTCATAGGACCATGCAATAAATATTCCTCCTCCACCCCAGTCAGCAAGTCCTGTAACCCGGTTTCCGGTAACCAGGTTGTTGCGCATGACTGTTTCCTGGATCGCTCCGTCGTTATTAGTAGGATTAAAGCCCAGTCCTCCGCCAACAGCAACTTCACTACCCCCCGTTAGGGTATTGTTTTCTATTCGGTTATACTCCAGTATAATTCTGCCACCCTCAATATGAACACCTCCTCCCATTGACCAGCCTGATCCTGAATTGTTCCTGATGATGTTATTCCGGATAACCGCCGTATGGTTTTTGTAGACCAGTGCACCTATCCCCCCTCCGCCACTAAATCCATTCGGATCGATGACCTCATTTCCCTGGATAATATTGTCTGTGATTTTTCCGCCGCAAAAAAGCACGGCAATCCCGCCTCCTTCCGCGACGGAAACTCCAAGATAATTGAATTTGTTTCCCTTTCCTCCTGTAATTGTAAAGCCCGACAATACCGAGGTGGTATCCTCGCCTGTCTTCATCGTCACGACGGATCCGTAATTCGGATCTGAAGGCTGGCTCCCGTCAATAATGGTCTTTGAGATGTGTGAGGTGTCGCCGTCCAGGATGAACTCACTGGCCACGGTGATGGCCTTGCCCAGGAAGTTGATGTTCTCGTAGTAGGTGTTTTCGGCCACGACGACCGTATCACCCTCACCGGCTGCATCGATCCCTGCCTGGATGGTGGGTTGATCAGAGGGTACATGGATGATCTGCGCGATGGCCTGCGTTATGATGCAGAACAGAACGACTGAAAGGGTAGCAAGTTTTTTCATGGCTGATGGTTTTTAGATCAGGTCATTGAATGATGAAATATCCTGACCTAATTTACCATCTGCGAGAGGGCGAAATCTATCAGTCTCGTTGCAATCCGTACCTGGAATGTTGCATACCGGGGTAAGGCATGATTTATATCGCTGAACCACCCCTGATTTTACCGAGGGTAATCCGTAGGATTCATGCCGGACAATTCACGGAATGCATGAAAAAAAATACACATGACCGACCACTGGAATTGAAAAAAGATCATTGATGCTTTGTAATTATGCTTTAGATACATTATGTTTGTAAAACATTATTATAAAATGGATTTCATAAACAGAATACCGGAGTTGAACCGGATAAATCATCTGCTTGATAATAAAGACAGTATGTTGCTTATCCTTTATGGAAGAAGGAGGCTGGGGAAAACACGATTGCTTCAACAAATTAAAAATGAAAATGTGATTCATTATATTGCCGACCAGGGTGAGGCTCCACTCCAGATTGCAGCATTTTCAAGAGTTGCGGGCCGGCATATAAAAGGATTTGATTCAGCGATATATCCTGACTGGGAAAGTTGTTTACTCACACTTAACGACAGATTAAACAAGAAGGTAACCATCATTATTGATGAGTTTCCCTACCTGGTAAAGAATACGCCAGCTCTGCCCAGTATTATTCAAAAGTTGTTTGATAATCGCCCGGAACTGTCATTCCATCTTTTCCTGTGTGGTTCATCACAGCAGATGATGCACAATCTTGTATTGGATAGCACCTCGCCCTTGTATGGCAGGGCCAATGAGATCATAAAGCTTTCACCACTGAATATATATTGGTTGAAAAAATCATTCAACTGCTCTTTTACTGAAGCCGTTGAGGAATATGCTGTCTGGGGAGGTGTTCCCCGCTACTGGGAACTTCGTTTACAGGAAGTCAGCATGAAAGATGCCATCGTTAAACATATTCTTGACAGAAATGGTATTCTTCATGAGGAACCGATCAGACTGTTTCTTGATGACAGCCGGGATACCATACAGATGTCGACTCTGATTTCATTGATATCCTCCGGCGTACACAGATTATCTGAAATTGCTACCAGAATGGAGAAACCGTCAACTCATCTGAACAGGCCGATGCAGCGATTGATTGAACTGGGATATATAAAAAGAGAAATTCCCTTTGGAATTTCTCCGCATAAGGCCAGGAGATCACTTTATAAGGTAACAGAGCCTTTTATTCGTTTTTATTTCAGTTATGTTATCCCGGATAAAACATCTCTTGAAATGGGTCTGGCTGAAAGGATATATGAGGAGGTTGTTGCTCCTGGATTCTCAGCATATTGCTCTGCTTTCTGGGAAGATATCTGCAGAGCTTCCGTGCCCTTGCTATTCAGGGAAAATTTGTTCACGCCAGGATCCCGATGGTGGAGCGGATCAGGACCGGATAACCAGGGTGAGATTGATATCGTTTCTGCATCAAAGGATAAAAGTGAATTGATCATTGCAGAAGCAAAATGGTCTTCTTCTGTGAATGTCGCCTCTATATGCAATGATCTTGAAAGGAAAATCGGACTTCTGCCTGTGAAAGGCACAAGGAGAATTCACAAGGCACTATTCCTGAAAAAACAACCTGATTATATACCTGCCGGATATTCGGTGTTCACTCCCGAGGATGTTATAATGGCTTTTCATTCAGATGCATAAATAACAATTTACTTTGTTGTAAAGCCTGTAGTAACAATTAGTCCGGAGCTTTCATAAGCCAGAAAGAGGACGAAATCCATACCGCGGAAAGGCATGATTTATTGTGCTGTGCTGCCCCTGATTTTACCGAGGTAATCTGAAGGATTCATGCCGAACAATTCATGGAATGCATGGGAAAAATGGGAGGGGGTATTG
>DSDZ01000177.1 GCA_011048475.1 Bacteroides sp.
GCTGGAGACTCAACAGGAACACCATGAAAGCGAGACCGATGATGATCCCGGCGAGGACCACCAGGAAACTGAGGACCAGTTTCAGGATGATGTTCAGCCGGCTGCTCTTCAGTTTCTCCCGGATGGTATCATAGCCTTTGTCCTCTATGAATTTAATAATGGCCGGATCGGTGGGGTCGCGGGATTCGATAATCACCCTGGAAGGTTCGGCCTTTGTGAAGTAGCCGTATTTTTCATTGGCCCATTGGAGGAAGTCATGGGGTACCAGGATGGAGCTGATACGGTTACTGAATCCCACGATGCGTCCCTGGTAGTCGTCAAAATTTCCCCGTCCCTCTCCCCTCAGCCTGATCCTGAAGTTGATCATGGAGATGACCCCTTTGGGGATCTGGGGCAGGCCCTGGCTCTGGGCAAAACCGAAATTGTAGAGGTTCAGGTAGTCCTGGGGAATGATCACGGGGATCACCCCCGCCTCCGGGTCCCACTCCCACGCTTCCGATTTCACATCCACATATTCATCGGGGATGGCCTCAAAGAACAATTCGGTATAGAAGTCGGGGAACCGTTCATTTTCTGTGTAGGCGCTTACCGGAAACTCATTGGAGATGAACGGGGCAACCCTCTCGGCGAACGGCTGCCGGGCAATCTCCTCAATCTCCTCCTCCGAAAACCCGGGCCGGCCCAGTCCCAGGGTCTGGCCGATCCCCACATTCTTGTTGATCACGATATACTCCGGATCCAGCAGGTCCCTGTTCACCTTCAGGATGGATTTAAAATCCAGGTAGAACTGGATCCCCGAAAGCAGCAGGACAAACCCTGCCAGCGTCCCCAGAAAAGCCCAGATCAGATGGGCCCTGCTGTGGTCCTGCCATAATATGCGGTATACGTACCTCATAGTTTCAGATATTCATCCGCCTCCATCAGCTCCGGTTCGTGGAGGGCGGTAAGCAGCAATCCTGCATTCTGCAGGTCGCACTCCCGGCTGATCAACCGGTATGCGATCAGGCTGTTCTCCCGGTCCATGTGACTGAAGCATTCATCGGCCAGGAGAAAGCTGAAGGGCTGGCATAGCGCCCTGATAATGGCAACCCGCTGCTGCTGTCCGAAGGAGAGGATCCCGGTCTTTCTGTGAAGAAAATCCGCGATGCCCATTTGTTCTGCCATCTGGGTGATATCCTGCCGGGTCTTGTACCCGGTCATGGCGTTTTTCAGCTGGATGTTCTCCAGGGCGGTGAGTTCATCAAACAGCTCCAGCCCCTGGAAGATGAATGAGAGTTTTTTCCTGCGGAGCTGAGACCATTGCCAGGGCGAGAAGGAACGGATGTCGGTGTCGTCCAGGAACACCCCGCCCTGATAATCACTCCGGATCCCGTAAATGACTGAAAGCAGGGTGGTCTTGCCCTTCCCGGAAGGCGCCTGGATGATGTATTTCCCCGGCTGCCGGAACAGCACCGGGCCCCCTTCCCAGATGTCAGAGCCAAGGGTGTTCTGCTCCAGCAGGGGCAGGGGCATCAGTTTATCCAGGCGGATGGTCATGGACGGCATTCCCTCATTGGCACTCCCCTACTCGTTGAGATCGGTCATCTTCAGAATGGTATAGAGACTGTTCTCATTCTGCTTGCTGGTCTCCAGGATGGCATTTCCCTCGTAATTGCCGGCAGTCACGCCCAGGTACCTGAATGATTCAGCCATATAATCCAGCCATTTCTTCTGCTTCGGATTCTGACTGAACATGCTTGTGACGGAGGCTGGATAAGCGGAGGCGTCCAGGTTCATATACATCCCCACCGAGCCGCCTGAAAAATCCTTGAACCTTGAATCCGTCAACGGTTTCTCAATCTTTCCCTCCGTCATGGCAGTGCGGTAACCCCGGGCATTGGTGACCACCCAGATCTGATCCGTGATCCCGCTGTAGATCTCGTTGCCCTGGATATTGATGATAAAGAAATCCTGCTGGCGGTCGACCGGAACGGTGCCCCCGACTTTTTCCATCAGTTTTTCCTGGAGCACGTCATTTTTCACCCCGAGGCCGACGAACAATTCCAGCGGGATCATGTTCTGCTGGCTGATCCCGTTCACCGAAATGACAAAGTCACCCGTCAGCGCCTCAAGCAGCTCTTCGGGCGGCAGTCCCGTCATCTGTTCCACCTTATTCCCGGTCTCACCCAGTTCCCCGGCCGGAAGCCTTTTGACGATCTTCTGCAGTTTATTCAGATCCATAGAACCGGCCACCGCCAGGAGCAAATCGCCCGCCGGAGCCATTTCCAGCATGGATTTGTTCAGGGAGGGTTTCATGACAAGCACCTCCTCCAAATTCTTTTTCACCTCTTCGCTGAAACGGGTCTCGGCCGTCACCAGCATCTTTCCGTCTTCAAACTCACAGTAGGCCCGGGCATAATTGTTGGAAAGGTCCACCGGCAGATCGAACTGCACACTGTCATTTTTCATCGCCTTTTCCACCAGCTTTCTCAGATCCCTTGATGAGACCCAGACATTGAGGTCCTTCATGTCCCCCATGAAATCCCTGAAATCAACCATGCTCGTGATGGATGTTTCTTTCACCGGGTGGAACATGGAGTCCAGGGTGGCCGTCAGAAATGCTGTTTCAAACTCATCTTCGTCCGGGGTTGCCAGCACGATCATCCGCTCTTTGTTCCAGCCGATGATCCCCTCCTTATCGGGCCGGGCATAGGTGTAATCGTCCGTTTTGACAAAGTGTTCACCCACCTCTTCATCGATCTTTTTCAGGAGGGATTCAAATTTTTCAGTATCCTTCATTCCGGTCACCACGCCGATCACCGGGGCTTCCTCCTTCATTCTGATGAAGACGAATGAATACTGATCCATCTGCAGTCCGGAACTCAGGGGATCCTCCAGGACCTGTTCCCATACCTTTCCCCTTACCTTTTCTTTCAGATTCTGAAGGGTATTGAGCTGGCCTTTCCTGTAGATTTCCATTGGGTGGAGGGAAACCACTGCAACGGCGTCCTCCGGAATTGAGTTTACAAAATCAGGGGCTTTTTTTCCGCAGGAGGTTAGAAACAATCCTGCTGCGAGCATCATGATGATCAGGTGGGTTTTCATCTGGATGGATTTAGGATTGGAAAACAGGGGTTAAATATACAAGGTTTTTCAGAATCAACGGGCTTGGTCAGGGTGTTATTGTCTTTGGGCAGATGTGCCGTGCGGTCAGGCCGGGAGGAATTGAAGCTCGCTGAGGCCCCTGTATTTTCCGTTCGGGATCCGGATCAGCTCTTCATGGGTCCCTTTCTCAACCAGGGTCCCTCCGTCCAGGACAAAGATCAGGTCCGCATTCCGGACAGTGCTCAGCCGGTGCGCGATCACGATGGATGTCCGTCCCGACATCAACCGTTCGAGGGCTTCCTGGACCAGTCTTTCCGACTCTGAATCAAGGGACGAGGTGGCCTCATCCAGGATCAGGATGGCCGGGTCCTTCAGCAGCGCGCGGGCGATGGCCACCCGTTGCCGTTGTCCCCCCGATAACTGCGTCCCCCTTTCCCCCACGATGGTATCCAGCTGTTCGGGGAAACGTTTGATGAACTCCAGGGCGTTGGCCTGTGCGGCAGCCTCCATGATCTCCCCGTCACCTGCTCCGGGCCTTCCGTAGGCGATGTTCTCCCGGATGGTCCCGCCAAACAGAAAGATGTCCTGGGGGACCAGCGCGATCTGCCTTCTCAGGCTGGAGAGCGGAATGGAGGAGCTTTCCCTTTCGTCAAACAGGATTTGTCCCCCCGTTGGTTCATGCAGCCTCAGCAGCAGTGAAGCGATGGTGGTCTTCCCCGCACCCGAGGCACCGACCAGTGCCACCACCTGGTTGGCTTTGATATCCAGGGTGATCTGATCGAGCACGATTTCATCGGGGCGGGAAGGGTAGACAAAGGTAAGGTCCCTGAATGAGATATTCCCGTGAAGACGGAACTGCGGTTCGATTGATTTTTCTTCGGTCAGTTCCTCCACTTTCTCCTTAAACAGTTCGAACAAATCTTCCGTGGCCCCCAGGAAACGCTGGATCCTCGTGAATACAGCCGCAATCCCGCCCAGGTTTCCCGCGATAAAGCCCGAGTATAGCACAAAGGCAAACAGGTCACCCGCATCAATATACCCACGGGCCATCAGGGACGATCCCCTCCATATGACCGCCACCAGGGCGCCGAGCAATCCGAGGATCAGAAAGGATGAAAAAGCAGCCCTGTATTTTCCGCCGCGGATCCCGATTTTTGCGATTTCCTCCGTCCGGTCCCTGTAGCGGAGCATCTCCAGAAATTCATTGGTGTAGGCTTTCACACTCTGGATCCCCTGCAGGGTTTCCTCCACGATTGTATTCGATCGGGCCACTTCGCGCTGGGCTTCCCTTGAAAACCTGCGGATATAGCGCCCGAAGAAAAAGGCAAGCAGGACCACCCCGGGAAGGATCGCCAGCATAAAAAGGGTGAGCTTGAAGGAGGTGACCACCAGCAGGGCAATCCCTCCCAGGATGATGATCACATGACTGATAAACTCCGCCAGGGTGGTGGTCATGGTCTCCTGCAGAAGGGAGATGTCGGATGAGATGCGGCTGTTGAGCTCACCCACCCTTTTCCGGTCAAAGAAACTTACAGGAAGCCGGATCATGTGGTTGTAAGTGTCCCGGCGCAGGTCGGCCAGGGATTTCTCGGTCACATTGACAAACAGGATGGTCCTGAAATAGGAAAACAGCGCCTGTACCAGGAGAAGCCCGGCAAGCATCAGCGCCAGCCGGTCGAGGTCCGCTCCCAGGTTCCCTTCATTTCCCGAGTTCACCAGGTCTCCGAGCAGCTTGGGGAAGGCCAGGCTGGCCAGGCTTGACCCGAAGAGGAAAAAGAGCCCGAGAAAATAAATGATCCTGTACGGTTTGATGTAACTGTACAGTTTGGATGCATTCCGCAGCCCGGCAAGGGTGATGTTTTTCCTTGGTATCTCGGCAGAAGTCATGGGATCAGATCCTGATGAACCATCCGACCACCGGTATGGGAAACGGAATGGCGTTCCCTTCAAAGACGATCCCGGCAAGCCCGAACTGAAATGCCCTTCTTTCGTTGCGGGAGAATCTCAGTCCCGGCATCACGAGTGCCACGGGATTCTCCCCGGCATAGATGAAGGAGTCGCCCACAAGGGAGACTGTCTTTCCGAGCCGCACCATGCCCCCCACGGAGAGTAATGGTTCACTCCCGGAAAAATCCTCCCCGTTGGTCACACCGGCATAACCGGCCGAAAGGGAGATATTGTTCCGGTAGTTGCCGACCGTCACTGTTCCGTATGCGAGTCCCCCTACCGATTTGAAACTGACCCAGCTGAGCGTCCCCCCGTAAAGGCCCAGTCCCAGGTGCAGGTTCTGATTCACGTGAAAGGTGTATTTGAGCGAAGCGACAATGGGAACCCCGATCCAGGTGGTAATCCCCCCCAGCGTGAAATGATCGGCAAGGGTGAAATACGCTTCGGGCCCGTAGAGGTTGATGGCGGCAAAATGATCCCCTTTTTTCAGGGGCAGGGCATTGGTGGAAACAAAATGCCTGGATGAAAATAGTCCGTTTCCAGTCTCCGGTCCCAGACTGAGATCACCGGAGTTCGCTTCCCTGATCTCCCTGATCTCATGCCTGGGAATGGCCACCCGGCCGATGGTTTCCGTATCTATGATCACCTCCCTTTCGTCCTGGGAAACGATTGGTCCGATGAAACGGGCGCCGTCATTCTTGATGACGACAAAGATCTTGGCGGGCTGGGACTGCTCTGTTTCCAACGGTTCCTGTGCGAGGATCATCCCCGAAAAAACAACCACCAGCAGAGGAGCTACAAGATGTCTTAGATGTAACATGGCTTTCATGAGTGTAAGTTTTGTTTAACAACGGAACTCTGTTTGGGTTGTTATAAGGACGAAAAAACTCCCAAAATGGTTTCATCCGGGATTACCAGGTGCGGTCCTTCAGATATTCATCAAGTGCTTCCCGTGACATGGGCAGGCCTTCAGGATTGCGATCCACCCATTCCAGGAATGCGGATCTGATCTCATCGGTCCATCGCCCGTCAATCTGGCCCGGCGTATAGATCCCTTTCTTCAGCATTTCATGGCCGAACATGTCCCTGAGCATGATGAACTCGGCCCGGACCACCACCTCTTCTGCCATGTGGGCCGGAATGAACAGCACCCCTGTCTTCTTGGCCAGCACCACATCGCCCGGAAGGACAGTGGCTCTCCCCATGCGGATGGGAACATTGATCCCCATCAGCATGCTCTCCATCAGGTAGGAGGGATCAAAACCCTTCACAAACGCATTGAAACCAACTATTTCAGAAAGGCCTTCCATGTCCCTTGATCCCCCGTAAAAAACCACCCCGTTCCCTGAATTGGTGTAAATGGCGTTCCCCAGGTTGTCGCCGATGAGGGTCCCGTCCACCACTTTCCCGAATCCATCCGCCACGTACACGTCGCCCTGCTGCAGTACATCAATGGGCCAGGAATTCATGGCACCGATGCGGCCCTGCTGCTGTCCTTTCTCCGTGAGACGGTCCATCAGTCCGGGCCTCCTGGGCATGTAGAGTGCTGTAAGCGCCCTTCCCACCACGGGCTCTTCCTCATGCAGGATCACCCAGTCTCCTTCGAACTGGTTGTGATAACCGCGGGAACGAAGGATCCCCCATGCTTCTTCGATGGATACCTTTTTCATCCTTTCCAGGATCTCGTCCGGAACCCGCGGACGTCCGTCCTCAAACCGTTCCCCTTCCCACTCCTGCGTGTAGTAAACCAGCTCTTCCCTGGTGTCAAAGAACTGGCAGTATATTTCCGTCATGAATGCGGTCACCAGGATCGCAGCGATGATCAGCTTCTTTTGCATGGTTTCAAAATGATAGGTTTAATAATTTACGCAAATCCATTTATAATCTGTTACTCAGCGGGTCCTGGAGTTCCAGGTTCAGATGTGCTTCCATTGGCGGGCTTCCCCCTCCACCAGGTGGCAAGCGACGATCCGGTGATGTTCATCATGGGTCCGAATACCGCCGGTGCCAGTCCGATGGTGGCCACCTTTCCCATCTGCATCGCGATCCCGGAGGCCAGTCCCCCGTTCTGCATACCAACCTCCAGCCCGATGGTCCTGCAAGATCTTTCATCCATGCCGGCCAGCCGGCAGATCCAGTATCCCAGAAGGTAACCGGTACAATTATGCAGCAGGCATGCCAGGATCAGGAGAAATCCAATATCGAGCAGGCTGTCCCTTCCTGCGGCGGTGATCACGACAATGATCACACCGATACCAGCCATGGAGAGGAGAGCCATGGCACTGTCCAGGTACTCCCTGTTGCCCCTGGCCCGGTGTTTGAATGCCAGGGCTCCCAGAACAGGCAGGACCAGGAACCAGCCCAGGTCCTTAAGAAGCTCGACCGCGGCTTCCCCGATTTCCACGCCGGCAGTTCGGTAGAGAATGATGTTCTTCCCGCTGATGATAAGAAAATATACCAGGGCCTGGATGGACATGCTTTTCCGGTTTTCCCTGCCATAGGCCACCGCATTGAACATGAGCCCGGCCACGATGGGAAGGATCACAATATTGATGATCCCCAGCATCATTTCCCAGAAGTTTACCGGAACAAACTGGCCTGCAAGAAGTTTCATCAGTGAGGGTGTGATCAGGGGTGCCAGCATGGTGGCCACGGCCGTCAGGGTGACTGACAGGGCGAGATTCGCTTTTGCGATGAAGGACATTACATTGGAGGCCAGTCCCGACGGGGAAGAGCCCACCAGGATGATGCCCGCTGCGATCTCCGGAGGGAAGCCGAATGTGGAGGCGATGGCAAATCCCAGGAACGGCATAATCGTGAACTGGCAGGTGAGCCCTATGAGGACCCCCCTGGGCATTTTGACCACCCCGGCAAAATCCCTGAAACTCATCTGCGAACCCATCCCGAACATGATGATCTGCAGCAGGGGAACGATGGCTGCCTCCAGTCTGAAACCTCCCCACTGGATGAACAGGTGTGGATAGAACATGGAAACGGAGACTGCAGCAAGGATCATGATGGTGTATGAGAAACTCCTGAGAAACTCATTTCCCCTGACCCCGAAGGCAAGGCATGTAAAAAATGCAATCAGAAAAGGACCCGGAAATCCTTTCCAGCCGAACATAAGGGAAGCAAGAAACAGTGCAAGCGCCAGACAGGAAATACCCAGAAGGATCTTATAAATTGTTTTCTTCATGCCATGAGGAAGGAGAGATATGAACTAATTTAATAATTTGTATGCTCAAAACTACGGATAGTAAACCTCAATTCAAATGGAAAACAAAAGATCCTTTACACCGAAGGTCAGCAGCAAAGGCAGCGACCGCAGGTTATTCCTGAAGAAAGCCGGATTGGGCGGTCTGGGACTGGGATTTTTGCTCAGGGCGCCGCTGGAGGAACAGATCGAAGCCCTTACCGGGGAAGTAAGCCGCTATTCGGGTCCGTCTGACCTGGAGATCACCGACATGCGCATCGCCACGGTGGGTAATGTCCCCATCGTGAAGATATTTACCAACCAGGATGTTTACGGCCTTGGTGATGTGCGGGACGGAGCTGACCCGCGGTATGCACTGATGCTGAAAAGCCGGATACTCGGTCAAAATCCATGCAACGTGGAAAAGCTCTTCAAGATTATCAGGCAATTCGGAAACCATGGCCGCCAGGGAGGCGGCGTTTCAGGGGTGGAAATGGCCCTTTGGGACCTCACCGGCAAGGTTTACGGAGTCCCTCTCTACCAGATGCTGGGGGGGAAATACAGAGACAAGGTGCGGATCTACGTGGATACGCCCACCGTGAGAGACCCGCAGCTATTTGCTGAAAAGATGAGAGGCAGGCTGGAACAGGGCTTTACAATCATGAAGATGGATATCGGGATCGGGCTGATCAGGGATATTCCGGGAACCCTCACCAACACTGAACCATGGGATGAATTGAGGGGCTGGGATCCACACCGGGGCACCTACGGGTCCACCATGCATCCATTCACCAGGGTGCAGATCACCGAGAAAGGGATAACGGAAATGGTGAAGTACGTGGAAGCCATGAGGCAGGCGATCGGTTGGGAGGTACCGGTGGGGATCGACCACATGGGTCATATGGGGGTGAACAGCATGATCAGGCTGGGCAAGGCATTTGAACCGTATAATATCGCGTGGCTGGAAGACCTGATCCCATGGCAGTACACCGACCAGTGGAAGGAAATTTCAGCGGCCATTGATGTGCCCACGCTGACAGGGGAAGATATTTACCTGAAGGAAGGTTTCAGGGATCTTATTGAAAACCGCGCGGTGGATATCGTGCACCCGGACCCGGTTACGGCAGGGGGCTACCTGGAGACCAAACGCATCGGGGATTTCGCCGAGGAGCATGGCATTGCCATGGCCCTTCACCACGCCTCCTCGCCCGTCACTTTCATCGGTTGTGTGCATACGGCAGCAGCCACGGAAAATTTCATAGCCCTGGAACATCATTCTGTGGACAACCCCTGGTGGGAAGACCTGGTCACCGGTCTGGACAAACCATTGGTGAAGGACGGGTATGTGGAGGTCCCCGAGAAACCGGGAGTGGGAGTGGAACTAAACGAGGAAGCCGTGAAGGAACACCTGCGCAGGGGAGAGGAATTCTTTTCACCCACCGATGAGTGGAACCAGTTGCGCTCATGGGACAGGCAGTGGAGCTAAATCAACCTGACCATATGAGATCGGGAATCATTTCAATGGCCGGTATCTTCCTGTTATGGGGAAATCTGGCCGCAGCGAAGATCAGGCCGGTGGAGCTTACCTGCGAATACCTGGAAAATCCCTCCGTGGTGGATGTCCCGCAGCCCAGGTTATCCTGGATCAATGTGGCGGATGAAGGTGAAAGGGGACAGGAACAGACAGCATGGCAGGTGCGGGTGGCCGGTTCCAGGGAAAGACTGGACCGGCCTGATCTGTGGGACAGCGGAAAGAGGTTGTCCGGAGAATCCGTCCGCATCAGGTATGAAGGAGTTCCCCTGGGATCCAGGCAGGAGTGCTGGTGGCAGGTGCGGGTGTGGGATCGTGACGGGATCGTTTCGGATTGGAGTGAACCCGGCCGGTGGAGAATGGGTTTGCTTGAAGCGGAGGACTGGAAGGCGCAGTGGATCGGTGCCCCGTGGCAGGGGGAGGAACCCCTTCCCCGGCCGGAGGGGGGACCCGATGCCAGGCCGGAAGAATTCGGTCCCCCGGCCCCGTTGCTCAGAAAGGAATTCCGCGTGGAAAAGAAGGTGGAACGGGCGATCGCCTATGTTACCGGACTGGGCTATTTCGAGCTCTACCTGAACGGAAACAAGGTGGGGGAAGATGTACTGGTGCCCAACCAGACCAATTACGGCGAACGTCCCCAGCTAACCTCAGCCCCCATTCCGTTACCGGATGACTTTAGCGGGTACAGGATCATGTACCTGGCATATGATGTGAAGGAAATGCTGCATCCGGGCAAGAATGTGATCGGCGGTATCCTGGGGAATGGTTTCTATAACCCGGCCAAGTTCTGGGCTGCCGGATATGGTTCTCCGCGTTTCCTGTGCCAGCTGCACATTACCTGGACGGACAGTACCGAATCGGTGATTGCCAGCGACGGATCGTGGAAAGCCTCCAGGAGCCCTATTCTCATGGATATGGTCTACTACGGAGAAATATATGACGCCAGGGAGGAACAGCCCGGATGGTGCACGCACCGGTTTGACGATTCGGAGTGGGAACCGGTTGTCCTTAGAAAAGCACCACGGGGAAAGCTGGTGGCACATACGGCGCATCCGGACCGGGTAACGGAGAGATTGCCACCGGTTTCTGTCACCAGGGTTGACAACGGTCACTACACTGTTGATTTCGGGGTGGAGATATCGGGATGGGTCAGGCTGAACCGGGTGGAAGGACCTGCGGGTCATCGTATTCAGATCAGGTTCAATGGCAATGAGTATTCCGGTGACAATACCTATGTATGTGGGGGGAACGGACCACAGACCTATGCCCCCAGGTTCAACTGGTTTGTTTTCAGCGGGGTGGAGATCATCAACTGGCCGGGTGATCTGAAACCTGAAGACCTGACGGCAGAGGCGGTCAATACCTTCATTGAACCGTCGGCCACCTTTGAAACCTCCAATCCCCTGTTCAACAAAATCAATTCCATCTGGCAGAGAAGCCAGACCGACAACATGCACGGGGGGATCGCCAGTGATTGCCCCCACCGGGAACGCTCACCCTATACGGGGGACGGCCAGGTGGCGAGTATCACGGTGATGCACAATTTCAATGCGCGGAATTTCTACCAAAAATGGGTGCAGGACATGCTGGACGCACAAATCGTGAGTACCGGCTATGTGCCCAATGGAGCGCCATGGCAGCCGGGTTGCGGGGGCGGTCCGGCGTGGGGTGCTGCCATCTGCATCATTCCCTGGCACTTCTATGTGCATTACGGTGCTCTGGACATGCTTGAGAATACCTATGCGAGAATGAAAGGGTACCTGGGGTATATGCAGACATGGGTCAATGAAGAAGGAATCATGCATTCGCAGCGCACAGGAAGGGACGGGAAGCCTCTGAAATGGTTCAATCTGGGTGAATGGGTGGCCCCCGGTGAAACCATCCCCGATGCCATGGTCCATACCTTCTACCTGTGGTACTGCGCC
>DSDZ01000178.1 GCA_011048475.1 Bacteroides sp.
GATAGATGGGGGCGATGCCCAGTGAATTATGGGCTGCCACCGTGGCAGCCTGGGAGGCGTCGACCCTGGCGATCTCCTCCACGGCCAGGATGTAGGAGAGGGTATCCATCCCCATCCCACCGTATTCCCGGGGCAGGTTGATGCGCAGCAATCCCATCTGAAACATTTTCCGGGTCAGTTCGGTGGAAAACTCCGAATGTTCGTCCAGTTCTGCTGCCACGGGTCTGATCTCCCGCTCGGCGAAATCCTTTACCTGTTCAATGAACTGAAAATGCCGGTCCGTCAAAAAAGGGTCTTTCATATAAATTTCAATTTGATTTAAAAGTAAGTAATGTCTGGTTCAGGCTGACCTGGCTGCCCACGGAGACATGAATTTCCTCCACCGATGCAGTGCGGGGTGCCAGTATTTTATTTTCCATTTTCATCGATTCAATGACAAGGAGCGCATCTCCTTTCACCACTTTGCTTCCCGGGGTCACATTGATCTGTACCACCTTTCCGTTCAGGGGTGCGTTCATCTCCGTCTGGTTCTCGCTGTCCCGCTTTTTGTGAACAGCAATGTAGCGGCGGTCCAGAATATCCATTCTCCGGAGCTTGAAAAAATGCCCGTCCATGTCAAGCAGAATGTCCGAGCGATCGGTGATCCCCCAGACCTTCAGCAGATGCTGGTTGATCCTTATCCAGAAGCTGTTGCCCTTCCTGCTTTCCAGGGATATGTCAAAGTCCCTCTCCCCGATGTGCAGTCTCAGTTTTTCTCTTCCCTTCATCAATTCATACCGGATCCGGTATGTGGCGTGGTCGATCTCCAGCACGATGAAGGGCAGGATCCTCCAGTGACCGATGCTGTGCCAGGGGGATGCGGAACAGGGATGCCTGCCGGTGTCTTTCTGAAGTGCGATCAGGGTGGCGGCCGACAGCAGTATCTCAAGGTCCCAGGCTTTCCTCCTTTTTGCATTCAGCCGGATCAGACGGTCCAGTTTTTCGTCGACCAGCCTTGTATGAATTTTGTTCCCCGTAAATTCCTGCGACCGGAGCAATTCAATGAGGAAATCCCTGTTTGTATGCAGCCCTGTGACCCTGAATTCCTTCAGCGCCCTGATCAGGTGTGTCCTGCCCTCCTCCCTGTCGGCGCCGCGGACAATGATCTTGGAGATCATGGGATCGTATGCGGGTTCCACCAGGTTCCCTGCACTGTAACCGCTGTCTATCCTGGTCAGGCCGTCGGAAGGAACGGTCATGACATCGATGCGTCCCGTGGAGGGCATGAATTCCTTCTCGGGATTCTCCGCATAGATCCTGGCTTCAATTGAGTGTCCGGAGATTTTGATCTCCTCCTGGCTGAAGGAAAGGGGACGACCCTCCGCGATCCTGATCTGTTCCTTGACCAGGTCGATTCCCGTGACCATTTCCGTCACAGGATGTTCCACCTGGATCCTCGTGTTCATTTCCAGGAAAAAATACTCCTGTTTGCTGTTCATCAGGAACTCTACCGTACCTGCACTGGTATAGCCGATCCCGTTCACCAGTGCCAGTGCGCTGGCCGTGATCCTTTCCCTGGTGTCCTCCGAGATGAAACCGGAAGGCGCCTCCTCAATGATCTTCTGGTACCTGCGCTGAAGGGAGCATTCCCGTTCGAACAGGTGGACCGCATGTCCGTGGTGATCGGCAATCACCTGCACCTCAATATGCCTGGGATTTTCCAGGTACCGCTCCACGTACAGGTCCCCCGATCCAAAATAGTTCAGCGCTTCCCTGGATGCTTCACGCGCTTCCTGTTCAAAGTGGTCCGGAGAATGGACGATCCGCATCCCCTTTCCGCCTCCCCCTGCCGAGGGCTTGATCAGGACCGGGTAGGGGAGTGAATCCCTGGACCGGATAAGGGTTTCGGTGTCTTTCACGATGCCTTCGAGTACGGGGAGTCCCAGGGAGGCAGCCTTGCTTCTCGCATTCGATTTGTTCCCCATCAGGTCAATGACTTCGGGACGGGGACCGATGAAGGTGATCCCCTGCCCGCGGCACAGGTCCGCGAATGCGGCATTCTCGGACAGGAATCCGTATCCCGGATGGATGGCGTCCACCTGGGCTGCTTTGGCGATCTCCAGTATTTTATTGCTGTTCAGGTATGTATCCGACAGACTGCCCGATCCGAGGGAATAAGCCTCATCGGCCTCCATGACAAACGGAAGGGTACGGTCCTCATCGGAATGGATCACCACCGCCAGTTTCCCCAGTTCCCGGATGGCGCGGATCACCCTGCAGGCGATTTCGCCCCGGTTGGCCACAAGGACCTTCTGAAATTTTTCAATATGTTTCATACCAGCCCGGTCTTCTCTTTTCAAAAAAAGCACTGATCCCTTCCTGTCCCTCTTCCGAGGTCCGGTATCTGGCGATCAGTTCAGCTGTGTAATCCACGATCCGGTCGGGATCGTCCGGCTTTTCAAGGGTGTTCAGCATGGATTTGACCCCTTTCATGGCAGCGGGACCGTTCGACAGCAGATCCCGGATCAGCGCATGCGCCGTCTCCTTAAGCCTGCCTTCGCCGGATACCACATGCACCAGTCCGGCTACGAGGGCTTCCCTTGCATCAAACAGCCGCCCGGTGAGCATCCACTCGGCCGTCCGGCTGTACCCGATCTTTGTGAGCACGTACGGTGCGATCGTGGCGGGAATGAGACCCAGCCGCACCTCTGAAAATGCAAACCAGGCATTTTCCTCGGCAACCACGATGTCCGACGCAGCGACCAGTCCGTTGGCTCCTCCCATCACCTTTCCCTGTACCGCCGCGACCACCACATGGCCCGAACGCTGAATGTGCCTGAAAAGCGCTGCAAGCTCCCTGCTCTCGGACAGCAATTCTTCGCGGGATTGCTCCGTACCCGCACGCATCCAGTTCAGGTCCGCTCCCGATGAGAAATGTTCTCCTTCCCCGCGCAACAAAATGATGCGGATCTCATCCCGCCGGTTCAGGGAATCGAATGCATGGGTGAGCTCCCGGATCATCAATATGTTCATCGCATTGTGCACCTCCTTCCTGGCCAGGGTGAGGACGGCCACCGGTCCGTTCGATTCAAGAAAGATGGTTTCGTAGTGTTCCATGTCACATCCGGTAAATTCCCTTGCGGGGTTGACTGAATTTGCGGTTCAGGGACATTGAGATGGAGAGGGCGAGGATCCGCCTGGTATCGGCAGGATCGATGATCCCGTCGTCCCACAGCCTGGAGGTGCTGAAATAGGCGGATCCCTCCCGCTCGTATTTCTCCAGGATGGGCCTCCGGATGCGCTCACGCTCTTCCGCCGAAAGGGCCCTGTCTTCCGCCTGTAGCTGTTCTTCCTTGATGGTGGCCAGCACGTCGGCCGCCTGTTCTCCTCCCATCACGGAGATCTTTGCCCCGGGCCACATGAATAACAGGTGGGGATCGTAGGCGCGGCCCGACATGGCATAATTTCCCGCACCGAAGGAACCGCCGATGATCACGGTGAACCTGGGAACCCTGGTATTGGAAACCGCATGGACCATCTTGGCACCATCCTTGGCGATCCCGCCGTGTTCATATTTTTTTCCCACCATGAATCCCGCGATATTCTGCAGGAAAATAATGGGGAATCCGCGGTGGTCGCAAAGATCGACAAAATGGGTGCCTTTCAGTGAGGATTCCGAAAACAGGATCCCGTTGTTCGCGATGATCCCCACCGGATAACCCATGATCCTGGCGAAGCCCGTGACGAGGGAAGTCCCGTAATTTTCCTTGAATTCGGAAAACTCGCTGCCATCCACGAGCCTGGCGATGATCTCCCGCACGTCATAAGGCTCTTTCAGGGATTCGGGGATCAGTCCGTACAGTTCTTCTGTGTCATACAGGGGATCCTTCGGGATAGTTTTTTCCAGTGGCTGACGCTCCGGTACAAAGATGGTCTCGAAGATGTCCCTGCACTTCTGCAGCGCATCCTGGTCATTCTCGGCGAGGTGATCCGCCACTCCGGAGATCCCGGCATGCACCATTCCACCCCCCAGTTCCTCGGCGGTGACCACCTCACCTGTGGCCGCTTTGACCAGCGGCGGACCACCCAGGAAAATCGTGCCCTGATCCCTGACAATGATCGTTTCATCGCTCATGGCAGGTACGTAGGCACCGCCCGCGGTACATGATCCCATGACCACGGACACCTGCGGGATGCCATCTGCGGACAGCCTGGCCTGGTTAAAGAAGATCCTACCGAAATCGTCCCTGTCTGGGAACACCTCCGCCTGGTTGGGAAGGAATACCCCGCCCGAATCCACCAGGTACACGCAGGGCAGTCGGTTCTGGAGGGCGATCTGCTGCGCCCGGAGGTGTTTTTTGATGGTCTCCCTCACATAGGTGCCCCCCTTCACCGTGGCGTCGTTTGCCACGACCATCACCTCTTTGTCGTGGATCAGTCCGATCCCCGTCACAATCCCCGCAGCAGGGAACTGGTCCTCGTACTGTCCGAATGCGGCCAGGGGACTCAGTTCAAGGAACGGGGTGTTCGCGTCAAGCAGCAGGTTGATGCGGTCCCTCACCAGCAATTTTCCCCTGGCCAGGTGTTTCTCCCTGGCCTGCCGGGGTCCGCCCGGCAGCGAGGAGGAGAGGTGGGATCTCAGCTCATTGAGCAGCGAGAGGGTCTGTTTTTTCCGGCGGAGAAATTCCCCGGATGCAGGATCGGTCTTTGAGGTCAGGATCTTCAAAACAATCGGTTTTAATTATCCGGTAAACGCTTCGGATGCTTTTTTGTTTAAAAAAAGCAATATATAGATTAAACAAAATGATTTCCGGCTCACAAATAAAAGTACAATTTAATCTGATAAAATGAATTGTTATTCAATGGATCCTGTTCATTAAATCTTTTGAATGATATCCAATTAATCCCTTTATTGTAAAGATTCATCCTGCCGGTCGCCCGCTCGATAGAACAGGCTGAATCTAACAGATATTCAGGAAGATGCATGCTGTGATCGGGAGATTTTTCCGGACTCAAAAAAGCGAGAGGCACATCCTGGTTGCCCTGCTTCTGCAGTCGGCAGGCTGTGGATTCTTTATCGCTCTTTTTGACCTCTCGGCCAATGTGATTTTCCTGGAGCGGTTCGGTGCCGGGAGGGTTCCCCTGGCATTCATGATCTCGGGAGGGGCCGGGATCGTCCTGATCGCCATCTTCAATTTTCTGCGCACCAGAATGGGCGTCAGTGCATTCGGCATGCTGAACCTGATCCTGGTCATGTTCCTCACAGGTGTGATGCTGACCGGGATTTTCCAGAGAGAAAAGGTTGAATTCGCCCTGTTTGTGATGATGGGTCCCCTGATCCTGATGACATTGCTGGGATTCTGGAGTACGGTGAGGGGACTATTGCAGGGCGGGAACCGGAAGCAGTTTTCAGGACTGATCGAGGCGACTTTGACGGGAGGGATGGTCCTGGGATTTTACGCCGCTCCTTTCATGGCAGCGGAGGGCATGCATACGTTCGATCTGCTTTATCCGGCGATGGGAGGTCTGCTTCTTGCGGCGGTCATGCAGTTGCTCCTCTGGCTGAAAAACGATCAGAAGCGGTACCCTTTCAGGTTCTCCGGTCCGGGAACGGGTGCGTTCGGGCTCTTTTCCCACCGGTACACCGGTCTGATGGCGGCTTTCATGATCATGGGAGCAGGTGTATCCGTAATCCTGCATTATTCTTTTCTGTGGGCTTCCGGGAGCAGCATCCCGGAAGGATTGTCGCTGGTGACATTCTTCGGGTTCCTTTTCGGGAGCATGATGATCCTGGCCTGGATCATGAAGCGTCATCTGTTCGGATGGGTGAAGAAGAAGTTCGGCCTCATGGCCACCCTGCTCACGGCACCTTTTGTGCTCATCATACTGACCGCGGCCAGTGCGGTGACCGCACAGAATTACGGGTATCCGGGGGGTGCAACGACAATCTCCTATTTCTTTCTGATGATCATTCTCTCCAGACTGATGGACCGGACGTTGAAAGATTCCATGGAAGACCCTTCCATGAAGATCATCTATCAGACCCTGGACCGCCGGGAAAGGGTGCTGGCACAGCGGGGGATCGAAGGGATCCTCCATGAGATTGCCGTTTTTGCCACGGGATTCTTCCTTGCCGCTGTGGTACTGATCAGTTTTGTAGGGATCATCCACGTGACCTATCTCCTCCTGGTCATCCTCTTTGCATGGATACTGACGGGCATTGCCCTGTACAGGAATTATCGCAGGCTGCTGAAAGGCTCGCTGGAATCGGACAGGTTGAGAGAAACATCGGAACGAAGCGTCATGGAGCTGGCAAAAGCCGACCTGGAGCAGACCTCCTTTCCCGTGGAAATGATCGTGTTCAATCCTTATTTTTTTCATTACACCTCCAGGGAAAACCTGTTGTTCCTTCTGGAGCACTCCCACGCGGGTGTCCGTGAACTCATCTGGACGCACCTGTTGAAATCATCGCCCGGTCTGCCCGATCTGACACTGAGTCAGATGCTCCTGCGGGAGCAGGATCCCGCTCTGAAAGAAAGGATCCGGCAGCTGGGAAAGAGACGCCTGAGGGGGAAGCTGGGGCTGCAGGAGGCGTTCATCAAGGAGCGGCTGGACAGGTTCTATGATGATAGCGGCAGGCCGGAAGAGAAGTTGATGGTCGATGATGCATTCCGGTCGAATGAAAAGAACGAGGTCTTCGGAGCGCTTTATCATGTGGCCCAGGAACGGGATCCGGAATACCTTCCGCAGGTGGTATCGCTGTTGAGGAGCCATGACCTCAATCTGAGCAGTGTTGCCATCTCAACGGCCGCACTGCTGGAATCGGACGGGATCGGGGAAATCCTGGCGGGGTTCCTGGGCCATCCGGGATTATACGTCACCGCATGGTCGGCACTGGTCAGTCAGGGCGAAAGGGTGCTGGATGATCTGGAAGCTTCTTTTCATAAGCCCGGTGCCGAAGTTGCCTGCCAGAAACGGATCATTTCCTGCATGGCTGCCATCGGAGGGGCCCGTTCGGTACAGCTGCTCCTGGGCAAACTGGATTATCACCACCGGGAGATCTTTCATGCAACGGTGAGAAGCCTGTACGAAAGCAGCTTCCAGGCTACGGAGATCCAGTCCGCCACCATTCAGAATGCGATCCTCAGGCTGGTGCGGACAGGCACCTGGAACCTGGCGGCGAGAATCTCCATCGGTCTCAGTGAGCCCGAAGGGGCCATTGCCCGCGCCATGGATGATGAGATCAGGGACGTGAACGGGCTGATCCTGATGTTGCTCGCCATGATCTATGACCGCCGGTCGGTGCAGCGGATCCAGGCGAACCTGCAGGACCGCGATCCGGGGAGCCGGGCCATCGCCGTTGAATTGCTGGACCTCCTGGTGAAACCTCCTTTGAAAACACTGCTCATCACTTATTTTGAAGATATTTCTGTCAGAGAAAAAATTGATAAACTTCACCTGCTGTTCCCGGTTGAGATATTTCCGTTCAAGCCTCTTCTGATTAAGATCCTCAACAGGGACGGCATGCAGCTGGGTCATTTTGTCAGGATCTGTGCACTGGACATCATGGGACGCAGAGAGGAGTTTTTTGATGAACAGCAGATCCTTGCCCAGGGATTTCACCCGGACAAAAGGATTCGTGAAACCGCAGCCCAATTATTACGTAAAAATGATCCTGAGCGGTACAGCCTCGTATCGGAGCGGCCGGACTTTCCGGATAACAGCTTTTTCGATCATGAGGATCCGGGAAGCTGGTACATTGAGACCGTACTGGGGCTGTCCGAATGGGAATTGTTTACGAACGTGGGATTGAATGCCCTGTTCAAGCTGGTGTCGGGACTGCGGGCTTATGATGGGAGTCTGCCGCCGGACGGCAATGTTGTGATTCTGGCCAGATCAACCGAAGAGGGGGATTATTCTCCGCTTTCATCCGGAATTGCAATAATTGCTGCCCACCAGCCTGAATTAATGCAGCAAATTCGTTATCTTGGTGCAGGCGGGAAGTGTGTCGCATATCTGATTGAAAAAGAGGTGTTCATCGAACTACTTTTCGATGAAGTGAGTTTATTGCACGCTTTTTGCGGAATTTTAAACAAGAACAGCGCATTTCCTGTTTAGGGAGAGATGGGGTCCTGATAATGAATTTATATGGGTGATTCCACAATACTGGATACAAAGGTGCTTCAGCGAAATCCATTTCCGGGTATCAGACCGTTCACAAGTGCGGAGGATCAATATTTCTTCGGACGGGAGGAATCCGTAAAGGCATTCCTGGACCTGCTGCTGGAAAATCGATTTGTGACCCTTGCGGGAGTTTCCGGGGTGGGGAAGACCTCATTCGTGCAATCAGGCATCATCCCCGCACTGCTTTCCGAGAACGACCACGAATGGGTCCCCATCACCCTGCAGCCGGGAAGCCAGCCCCTGGTGAGCCTGTTGAAAGGATTCCAGCGGGTATTCCCCAAGAAGTTCGATGATGCGGATGTGGAGGCTTTTTTGTCGGATGACAAAAATCTGATCGAATGGATCCATGAAAAGGGACTGAGCAGTCACCGCTACCTGATCTTCATCGATCAGTTTGAGGATGTGTTCAGAAATGATCAGCCGGTGAAGAAGGGCGGTAAGAACCAGGAGGCCTCCAGGCTGGTGAGGTTGTTGCTGCAGGCAGCGGAAAGTGAGATAAGCGGGATGTACGTGGTCTTTTCCGTACAGACGGAATTCCTGGATGCCTGCTCGGCCTTCCGTGGTCTTCATGAGCAGACCGGCCGCAGCAAATTCCTGCTGCAGCCCATGACACGGGATGAACTTTCCCGGGCCATCTCGGAACCCATCCGGAAAGCGGGTGCATCCGCAGAGAGCGGTTTCGTCGAATTTCTGATCAGTGACCTTTCGAAGGTCGAGGATAAACTGCCGCTGCTCCAGCATGCCCTGATGCGCACATGGGATCACTGGGTCCACCGGAAAAGCAGGGAAAAACCTATTTCCGTCAATGATTACAAGGCGGTCGGGACCATCCGCACGGCCCTGGGCAGCCACCTTGATGAACTCTTTGATGCGCTGGACAACAGGCAAAAAGTGATCTGCGAGCGGCTGTTCAAAACGATCACCGCAAAAACCGATGACCACCAGGCTTTCCGCAGGCCCGCGACACTGGGAACCATCGCCCGGATCGCCCAGTGTACGGTGGAGGAGGCGGCAGAGGTGGCGGAAAACTTCAGGAAACCGGGCCGTTCGTTTCTTTCTCCTTCCGGAGCGGTGGCCCTGAATCAGAATACCACCATTGAGCTGTCCCATGAATCGCTGATCAGGAACTGGGACCGTCTGGCCCTGTGGGTGGCCGAGGAGGCGGAATCCATCAAAATGTACATCAGGTTGTCTGAAGCTTCTGCGCTGTACCAGCAGGGCAGGACCGAGCTGCTGAAGCCCCCGGAATTGCAGACTGCCCTCAAATGGAAAGAGACACAGCAGCCCACCCCGGCCTGGGGGATCCAGTACAACCCCGCTTTCGAAAGGGCGATGGTCTTTCTGAAAACCAGCGAGGAGGAGTACCTCTGGCAGGAGGAGCGGAAGGTGGTCCTCCAGAAGAGAAAGCGGATCATCAACCGGTCCGTCACCGCTGTGATGGCGGTGCTGGTTCTCGTGCTGGCCCTGATCTTCTTCGGGACCCGCAACCGGGAGGAGGGGACAGAGCCGGAGCAACCTGCCGCAGAGGAATATGTCTACACCCCGCAGCAAAACCGGCAGCCGGCGGCTGCTGCCGGCGGGCTCGCCGAAGATTTCACCGCGGAGGAGACAGAAGGTTTTACGGGTGAACAGGAATCCACCGGGCTTGAGGAGGCAGGGATCACGGATACCGAAGGACAGACCGGGGAGCGGACGGAAGATCTCGCCGGACGGGAGGCGACGGTGACTCCCGTGCGGGATGAGCCGGTTCGCCAGAGCAGGACCGAGGAGCGTCCCCGTCAGGGAACGGTCCAGGACAACCGGAATACACGGGTGACCCAGAGCGGAGGCACAGCCAGGGAAAGTGCCCCTGTGGAGACGGAGCCGGCGGTTGACCGGGCTTACCAGGAAAGGATCGTGGCCGCTGCAAAAGAGGCGGCCCTGACCAGCACCCGCATCGAAAATGATCCGGACCTGAAAGGGCTGGTTGCCTACCAGGCTTACCAGCTCAACAGCAGGTTCGGCGGTAAAACATATGATTCAGATATCTATCAGGGGCTGTATGCGGCGATGAAGGAACTGATCTCTCCCGCATACAACATTTACCCCAGTATCAGAAGCTCCATCAGGGCCATTGAATGGCTCAACGGAAGAGGCAGCATCATCACGGCAGGCAGTGACGGTACCATCATGATCCTTCCCGGGAACTATGAAAACAGGACGACCCAGACACAGCTTGCCAGTACCGGGTACAACAACGAATGCCTGGCTGTCAGTCCCGACGAGCGAATGATCGCAGTGGGCACCAACGGCGGGGGCATGCTCTTTCTCAGCCTGTCATCGGGGAGTGTTCTGAAACAGGACACGGAGCAGGGAAACACATTCCTTTTCCTCCAGAACATCGGAAACAGCGGGAGCTTTATCTCTGCAGGTACCGACAACCGGATCCTCAAATGGGAATACGGAAACCAGGAAGTGTCCACCTGGATCGAGCTGGATGCAAGGCCTTCCGCGCTGGCGGTCTCACCGGATGGCCGGCAGGCTGCAGTGGCTACCAGGGACGGCAAGCTCTACGAGGTCAGCACCACTGCTCCAGGGAACCCGAGGCTGCTGAACGATTTCGGGCAGAACCATGTCAGGGCGCTTGCCTATGGTCCCGGGGGACAACAGCTGGTGGCCGGCCTGCTGAACGGATCCATCCGGGTCATGTCGGGCAGCAACCGGCGGACCGCGGCCACCCTTACCGGACCGGGGGCCAGGGTTTCCGACCTGGCGGTCAGTCCCGACGGCAGAAGCCTGGTTGCTGTTTCCCACGACGGAAAGGTTTATTTATGGAACACGTCCGACTGGAGCCATCCCCCGGTGATCTTCCCGGATCACAACGGGTTCGTGCTCTCTGCGTGTTTCAGCGGCAACAGCAGGTATTTTTACAGCGGCAGCACGGAATTTCCCCGGCTGATCGTCAGGCCTTCCGGAGCGGCGCAGATGGTGGGTGACTTCTGCAGCCGTGTGGGCCGGAACCTCACCCGGGCTGAATGGGGGCAGTACTTCGGCGGGGAAATTCCATACGAACAGACATGTCCCGGAAACAATTGAAAACAGAATCTGTTATGCGTACATGGACCTTGATCGGTATCACATTCTTTTTCCTGGGCCGGACCCTTGGGGCACAGGACCAGGTAGGATGCTCCCAGCTGCTGGAAGATGCCAGGGAGGCTTATGAGGCCGGCATGGTGGAGCTGGTGCCCGAATTGCTGAATCCCTGCCTCGAATCGGGCCTGGCCGGTGAACAGCTTCAGGAAGCCTACAAACTGGTCATCAACGCCTATTTGTTTGATTACCTGCCGGACCGTGCGGATAACCTGATGAAGGAATTCCTTGAAAAGTTCCCGGATTATTCCACCTCCCCGGCTGATCCGGGCGAATTCGTGCAGCTGTTCGAAAAGCACCGACAGGAGTTGACCCGGCAGCAGGCAACTACCCGGCAGCAGGAGCAGCAGGAAA
>DSDZ01000047.1 GCA_011048475.1 Bacteroides sp.
GGTGTACCGGACCCAGTACCTGGTGGTGGTCACCAAGGACGAGGAAGGACGGATCAGGCAGCACCGCCAGTACCCGGTCCGGTTCGTACCCATGACCGGGAAAGCCTCACACTGACATCCTGCGCCCAGGCTTCATAATGTCTTCACGGTCCGGGTCAATGGTATACGATGCTCAGTGCCACATAACGGAATCCATCGGTGTTCCTGAACTGACCGTGGGGATTGATACCACGGTAATATCTCACAAAAAAGCCAATATTCCTGCCACTGCCCTCCACAAGGCATTTCCAGCCCAGATACAGGTTTATATTCCATGTCCTCTTTTCAGGAAAACCAGGTTCATAGCTGAATTTCAACCGGTTGCTAACCTCAGCCGAAATGACCTGCATCCAATTTTCTGAACAAAGAAAACCCCCGGTCCGCTGCAGGTTCAGCTGCAGGAAGCAAGCATAATTCTTTGTACTGGCAGGAACCTCCATGCCTTTCGTTTCAAGGCTGTCCGTTGCATAGTAGCCCCTGTCATGATTCCACAACCTGTGAAATCCGGCTTTTGCGGAAAGCAGGTTTGTCTCCAGGTTCCCCGGGTCGTTGATTACCGCGGCAATCTCCCATGCCTCGTAGGAAACGTTGATCCTTGTGAAACCCGGAATTTCCTGGTACCCGTGAAGGGAAAACTCGTCCCCCAGGTGCGTGCTTTCGTGGAACACGGGAACCATTAGCAGACCGATGTTTCTGATGTACGGCTGATCCAGGTATTTGACCAGTCCCGCCTGGAACCCGAAAAAATAGTCCGTATTGATCACCGGGGCCGTCGTTTGTTCGAACATATCGATCAGAAGCACATTCCCGATGAATCCACCCGTGAAAAAGCCGATGCGCTTTAGTTCATTTACCAGCGAATAGACCGGCAGTCTCGTACCCAGGTGAATTTCCATGAGGGGTCTGCCTGAAATATCCCCGGCATAGTAGTTCTGATCCAGCTTGTTCAGGAATGCCAGCTCACCTTTGAAGGCGGGACTCCTCATTTCCGCCAGGAATGGCTTCATCATTCCCGATTCCCTGAACAGGCGGTGGTCCGCCTCCTGTCCGGAGACAGAAATCAAAATGGGATTCATCAGGATGATCAGGGCAATTGCATACTTCATCTTTCAGTGCTTATTAGTGGCCTGGTAAAAATATGATTAAATGGTGAAAATGATTAAACTCCGAAATCAGGTATTGGGTCACGATATTAAAAATTGAGTGATTATTAGTAACTAATCTTCAGCCTTTTTCGTATCAGGCATGTCGACCGGTTCAAATTTGAGGGATGACAATACCTATATGAATATATATTGTTGTATAAAGATTCGCTTAAAAACAACAACAAGAAAATTACATTTCCGGCTATGAAAAGAACAGTGTCATTAGTCACCCTGGCATGTGCATTCGTTTGCATTATCAATGCCCAGGAAGTTGTCTCTTCTGCAGGAAACACTTATTCCGGCGAAGGGTATGAGCTGAGCTGGACCCTTGGTGAACCTGTTACCGGGACTTTAAAGGAGCCCGGGCACATTCTTACCCAGGGATTCCATCAGACAAATCTCGATGTAACGGCCCTGGATGAGCTGCATTTGCCGGGGTTTGGGCTCTCTGTATATCCAAATCCTTCCCACGATGTGGTGAATTTAAAAACCATTGGTTATCAACACGTTAAATTTCAATATAAGTTGTATGGTATGGATGGGAAAATATTGTTTGAGAAAACCATGGAAAATAATCCGGAAGAGATCAACATGCTTCCTTACGCAGAAGGCAGCTACCTGCTCAAAGTAACAACCATCAAAGGCGATCCGGTTCAGACTTTTGCAATCGTAAAGAAATAAAATATTCATAACGAATTAGTAATTAAAAATATAAGAAAATGAAAAGGTATCTGATCGTATTGATTTGTTCAATCCTTCCGACATTGATGATGTCTCAGGTTCCGGCTGCATTCAGTTATCAGGCTGTGCTCAGGAATAGTTCGGGAGAAGTCATTGCCAACAAGGATGTTTCTCTTCAGATCAGCATTCTGCAGACCTCAGAATCAGGAACGCCTGTATACGTTGAGGAACACTCGGAAACCACCAATGAATTTGGTCTGGTCAACCTCGCTATAGGAACAGGAGTTGTACAATCCGGTGTTTTCGATCCGGGAGGATGGGGATCGGAAAAGCATTTCCTGAAGGTAGAGCTTGATCCTGAAGGAGGAAGTGCTTATGTTCATTTTGGAACGACCCAGCTGCTTTCAGTGCCCTACGCCTTTCATGCACAGACTGTGGAGGAAGAAGGGGATGGGGATCCGGCCAATGAAATTCAGAATTTAAGTATCGTCGGTTCCGACCTCTCACTGAGCAACGGAGGGGGTACCGTTACACTGCCTTCCGGTGACAACTGGGGTTCCGATTATGTACATACGGATGCAACCCTCACAGGACTGGGAACAAATGCCGATCCGTTAAAACTCGCACAACAATCTGCCGCAAGCGGACAAACCCTCAAATGGAACGGCAGCACCTGGACCCCGGCAAATGATCTCTTGGGAAGCAATCCCTGGCTGGCAGACGGTTCCGACATTTATTACAATTCAGGCTGGGTCGGGATCGGGACATCAAATGTCACTCATCCATTATCCATCGAGAATGCAAACAATACATGTTATATCAATTTGAAGGATAATCAGGGCTCCGGGGGAATGAGGATGGGTGCCTACATTGGTGAATTGGCCCTGATCAACGATAATCTGGATAAGAACATCATATTTACCGTCAGAAACTCATCAGGATACAACAGACTGATGACCCTGGATGCTTCCAATGACAGGGTTGGTATCAATACAACTACACCCGACGCCACCCTTGATGTGGAAGGCACAGTGGTGGTGGGAGCATCCGGGAAAATATTTTCTGAAATCAGGGAAATAACGGGAACTACAAATGCTTCCGGAGGATACACATACATTGATTACCCCTCCGGATACACGATGTCAAATATCCGGATTTTGTCTCTTGATATCAATTATAACGGAGCCGCATGGATAGGAGTGGGTAGCTCTTATAGTAACACTGAAACTCCCAGGGTTTTTTATTACATGGATTCAACCCGTATCTGGATATATTATCCGACCGATCCTCGTTTTCAAAGCCGTGCATTCAGGATTTTGGTGATGAAAGTGCAGTGATTATCGCACTTGTATCATACAAGTGACAGTAAAGAGGGCGTCTCATAAGTCCCATTTCTACCTTATCTGAGGGATGCTTTTGAAGTAACCTGGCATCTTTTGCGCAGCAAATTAGCACGTTACGAGAAAGCATCCCTCAGTAAACAAAAGAAGGGTATCTCTTATGAGACACCCTCTTGTGATCCAGCTGGGGCTCGAACCCAGGACCCCCTCCTTAAAAGGGAGGTGCTCTACCTGCTGAGCTACTGAATCATCCTTTCAATGCTTACTTTTTCAGAAAGCGGTTGCAAAGATAGGAACAATAATATTTCCTGCAAACTGTTTCTTCCGGTAAATTCCAGAGTTTTTTTCAAAATTCCTGTAATGAATTCCAGCACCGGTCGTCTTGGATACAGAGACTGTTATGAGGAATTAAATTATTAACCAAATCAGGAAATCATGAAAAGAATGCTTTTATTGCTGGTAATCGCGGCCCTTCCGGTTCTGTTGACGGCACAGAACATTGCAGTCGAGAAGCTCTTCAATAAGTACAAGGGCAAGGAAGGGGTCACCACGGTGCAGATCAGTCCGGAGCTGTTCCAGATCGCCCATGCGATGGATATCGAGGAAGTTGAACACCACAAGGTACCCCTTGACAAGATCTCCGGAGTGAAGATCCTCACCATCGAGGATGAAGGCCTCTGGAAAGATGTGAACTTCTACGATGAAATCAGAAATGATCTGGATGTAAGCAACTTTGCGGAACTGATGACCGTGGATGACGGGGGTGAGACCGTGCGCATGTGGCTGAAAGCCGACAACGACCTGGTCAGCGAATTCCTGCTGATCGTGGGGGGTGACGAGAATGTGCTGATATATATTACCGGAAGCTTCAGCATGAGCGACCTTGAAGGGCTGGCTGAATCATTCGGTGATGATATTGATATTGACCTTTAGTTTTCATTAATTTACAAGTTCTTTAATTAGTGGAACAGATCCTGTATGAAGTCCTCAGATTTCAAACTGCTCGTAATGCCTTTCAGTTCCCGGTTGTTCAGAATGGCGTATCGCCTGTTGAACAGCCGGGAAGAGGCAGAGGACATTGTGCAGGAGGTGTACATGAAACTCTGGGGAATGCGCAATGAGTTGCCAGGTTATGATAACATAGAGGCACTCAGTGTGAGGATCACCAGGAACCTGTGCCTGGACCAGCTGCGTAGGAGGAAAGTGAGCCAGGCTGCCCTCAAGAACGAGAGGTCACTCGCGGAGGATGATACGGACAATCCGGAACACAGACTGGTGAAGGAGGAACAGAAGGAGGTGATTCACACGCTCATCGCATCCCTGCCCGAGCCCCAGAGGTCGCTTGTCCACCTCAGGCACCTGGAAGGAAAGGACTACGAGGAGATCTCACAGATGGTCAACATGAACGTGAACGCCATCAGGGTGAGTATCTCCAGGGCAAGGAAACAAATGCGGGAAATGCTGGAAAAAAAATATTCATCATGGAAAGCATAGCAGAACTGCGTGAGATGCTGGAACGGTTCTACCGGGGAGAAACAAGCCTGGAGGAGGAGAAAAGGCTTGCGGAGTATTTCTCGGCGAACCAGGTCCCTGAAGAATTCATGCCCGACCGGGAGTTGTTCCGGGCATTCGGATCGGCGGATGAGAAAGTGCCTGTGCCGGAGGACCTTGATCAGAAGATCGCGGCCTCCATCGATCGGGCAGAAAGAAAAGCGGTCAGGTCCCGGAGGATCTCACTGTTTTCCCTCTCCGGTCTTGCCGCGGGACTGCTGATCATGATTGCCGTGTATCTCTTTTTCATCAGGCAGGATGATTCACGGTCGATGATCGCCGCCAATGAATGGTCGGATACCTATGACGATCCGGCGGAAGCTTACGAGGAAGCCAGAAGGACACTGATGTATGTTTCCTCGAAACTGAATGACGGTACCGAGGAACTGAAGCATATCCAGCAGGTCCGGAAAACCACGGAACCTCTTCAGACACTGTCAAAGATCAACAAGGGGACCAAGGAACTGAGCCTGCTGGGCCAGCTTCAACGGGTAAGAGAAATTGAAAGACAATAATATAAAACTTAAATAACATCAATCATGAGACGGATCATTATCAGCGGGGCGCTGGTCCTGTGCACCCTCACCGCATTAGGTCAGCAATCAGCAGTGGACAAGGTGTTCGACAAATACTCCGGAAAGGAAGGTTATACCACCGTGTATATTTCGAGCTACATGTTCAACCTGATGAGTAAACTGGAGAGTGATGACCCCGAATACAATGAGTTCAAGAAAGCCACTTCGGGGATCAATTCCATCAAGATCCTGACCCAAGAGGGGCAAGGTGCGGCATCGTTTGCAAAGGAACTTGTAAGCATGCTGCCCAGGAATGAATACAAGGAGATGATGGTTGTGAAGGAGGAAGGACAGGATATCCTGTTCCTGGCAAAAGAAGAAGGGGAGCGGATCAGCGAGTTCCTTCTGATCGTGAGCGGAAGCGGAGAGGATGTACTGATCGCCATTCAGGGAGATATTGACCTGGAGAGCATCTCCAAGCTTGCGTCCGGCCTGGATATGCCCGGTCTGGAGAACCTGGAAGACCTGGAAGAGTGAGTCAGTAGTAGAGCATTTTCTCCACCTGGTTGTTCCTGAGCCAGTTTTTAAGGATCTGGCGGACATCCCTGTTATCAAGAGAAGGACGAATGCTGTCCAGCATCTCTTCAACCCTCAGGTAGGCATGATTCACCGAGATGTACCCGTATCCCAGGTACATGCCCTTCTCGATGCGGACCAGACTTCTTTCCTCCGGTTCCCTCCCCCTGTCGATGATGAGTATATTCCCCCGGTCCAGTTTCAGGCTGTCAAGCAGTGCTGCCGCACGTTTGTTGTACACCGCCACCGGCTCTTTCCGGATGCATGCCCCGTTGCACTGCCTGATACTGTAGTGAAAGCATGCGCCATCGGTCTGGTACAGCCCGCTCAGTTTCTGACAGAGCCAGTTCTTTTCCACCATCCGGGTCAGTGCCTCCCTGGCCTCTTTCTTATTCTGGTAACAGGTGACAGGATCATCGGCCGTTTCTGAGATTTTCTGGATCCGGAAGGTGGTATAACCATATTCATCCTTTCCGGTGTACAGTCCCCAGTAATAAAGCGACCTTTTCTGGGCCCTGTTGTATAAGGGCTTCAGTTCCTTGATCTCCCTGGATTCCTTTAAGAGTGCAATGAGTTCACTGCCTGTGAGTTCGAACGAGACGGAGTGGATCCGCTGCTTCATCTCCAGCGCGCGCCTGCTTGTGGTGTTTCCCAGGTGGGAAAGCACACGCTGCCTGATGTTCCTGCTCTTGCCGATATAGAGCAGCTGTTTCTTTTCATCGAAGAAGTAATAGGTCCCACATGCTTCGGGGAGAGTTTCAATGTCCTCGACCGTGATGTGATCGTTCAGATTCCTGTACCGCCCGGTCTTTCCGTGATCCAGATCCAGGACATCCGCTCCTTCCTGCTGCCTTCGGATCAGTTCAAACAGTTTCACGGTGGCCATTGCATCCCCTGCAGCACGGTGCCGGTCGTTCACTTCGATCCCCAGTTCCCTGCAGAACCTGCCCAGGCTGTATGATTTGCGGCCGGGGAAGATTTTTCTCCCCAGCCGGACCGTGCAAAGCGTTTTCCTGCTGTAATCGAACCCCAGCCGCTTGAACTCACTGCGGATGAAAGCGTAATCGAACTGCACATTATGACCGACGATAATGTGGTTCTCGGTCCGTTCAACGAGTTCCCGTGCAATCTCATAGAACCTGGGCGCATCAGCGACCATTTCGTTGGTTATACCGGTCAGGCCCGTAATAAAATAGGGGATGGGTTTTTCAGGATTGATCAGGGTACACCATTCATCGACAACTCCTTCGCCGTCGTGGAAAAAGATGGCTATTTCTGTGATTTTCTCTGTGGCCGGATTCCCTCCTGTGGTCTCAATGTCAAGAATGGCATACATTGTGAATCATGCTACTCCTCTGCGCTCTCTTTCTTCTCTTTCTTGACACTCTTTTTTGATTCGCTGGTTTTTGTTTTTGATCTGGATGCAGAACCGGCAGGTTTTGCCGGGGTTTTCTTCACCCCAGGGGCCTCCTTTACCTCAGGTGTTTCCTTTGCCTCAGGTGTTTCCTTTACCTCAGGTGTTTCTTTTACCTCAGGTGTTTCCTTCACCTCAGGTGTTTCCTTCACCTCAGGTGCTTCCTTCACCTCAGGTGCTTCCTTCACCTCAGGTGCTTCCTTCACCTCGGCGGCCTCTTTTGGCCCGCCTGCTGGTGCTTTCACCTCTTCAGCTGATCTTGCCTGTTCGGTGTTTTTCCGTGGTGGTTTCTTTTCTGCTCCGGAGACGGCAGGTTTCTCCTGGTCATCGCGGATTTTTTTGGTGGATGCGACCATGCTGAATGCCCGCTTCTTTTTCCGGGGTCTCAAAACCCCGTAACTGCCGCTGAAAAGCTTTCCTCTCCTTGTTTTTTGATCACCTTTTCCCATGCTGATTCACGTTATGGTTGGAAGGGTGAATATAAGCAAAATAAAGGAGGGCGGCAAGACTATTCCTCTGCCGGAATAAAACTCATGGAAATGGAATTTACACAGTGTCTTGTATTTTTGGGAGTGAATCCTTCTCCCAGGAAAACATGTCCCAGGTGTCCGCCGCAGTTTACACAGAGGATCTCTGTCCTCCTCCCGTCGGCATCGGGCACCCTTTTTACCGCACCTTCGATCTCATCGTCAAAGCTGGGCCAGCCGCAATGGCTGTCGAATTTGTCCTCTGACCTGTACAGGGGTGCATTGCACTGTTTGCAGACATAAACGCCTTTCTCCTTGTGATCCACATATTTACCTGTCCACGGTCTTTCCGTGCCCTTATTCAGGATCACGAATTCCTCCATGGCATTCAGCCTGTTATAATTTTCAGGATTCATGATGGTCTTTTTGATTGGTTTATCCGGTCTTTCCTGTGTCATAGCCGTCATTGAAGCCGACAGGATCCATATAAAAATCAGTGTTCTCATCTGTTGTCATATAACAAAAAAGCGCTTCAGGGGTTCATTTCCATACACCCGGGATCTCTGTGTTACAGAAGTCGCAGCGGCCTTCGGAGATATGGAGCTGATCAATGCGGTAGCCCGAGCGATCCACCAGTACTTTATGACAGCCGGGACAGTATGTATCCGTGGCGCCGCTTCCCGGCACATTCCCGATATAGACATGTTTCAGCCCTTCACTGTCTGCAATCTTTTTTGCCGATTCAAGGGTATTTAACGGCGTATAGGGAAGTCGCTGCAGCTTGTACTGTGGGTGAAACCTGCTGAAATGCAGGGGGGTTGATTCAAATCCGTTCTCTGCCAGCCACCCGCACATTCTCCTGATCATCTCCATGTCATCGGTCCAGGATGGAACCACCAGGTTGGTAATTTCCAGCCAGACCCCTTCGTCTTTTAATGTTTTCAGGCTGTTCAGCACAGGTTCCAGCTTTCCGGCCGTGAGTTTCACATAAATGGCATCATCCATCGCCTTCAGGTCGATGTTGGCCGCATCAATGTATTTGCACAGATTGACCAGCGGTTCCCGGTTGACATACCCGTTGGAGACGATCACATTCCTGATCCCGGCCTCACGGGCCAGTTTCCCCGTATCGATCAGATATTCATAGAAAGAGGTTGGCTCCGAGTAGGTGTAGGCAATGCTGGAACAAGCATACTTTTTCGCCTGCTCGATGACCTGTCCGGGCATCAGGTCATAATTTCTTGTTTCTTCAGGGGATACCTGGGAAATGGTCCAGTTCTGGCAGTTCAGGCACGCAAGGTTGCATCCGGCCGTGGCGATGGAAAATGCACTGGACCCGGGCAGAAAATGATACAAGGGTTTTTTCTCGATGGGGTCTACATGGATTGAACAGGGATTCCCGTATGCAATGGTATATAGTTTCCCGTTGTAGACCCTGCGGTTGCGGCAATCACTCAGTTCTCCCTCACCAAGGGTACATTCATTGGGACAGATCTGGCAGCGGATCCCCCTGGGTGTTTCACTCTGGTACATGGCTACCCGGCTCCACTTCCATGGCTTGTCAGGGGCCGCATTTGCCATTCCCGGAGGAGAGATAAGCGCTCCCGCCATGCCGCAGATACCGGTCTTGATGAATGTTCGCTTGTCCATGTTCTCGCTCTCCTTTATCAATTAACGTTTTTGCCAGCGGGTGAGTATGTAGAGTCCCGTGATAACATTCATGCCACACAGGAGGATCAGGGTGTTGGATACCCCGAGCAGCGGCAGGATGAAAACCGGGGGAATAAAGGTTCCCAGCGCTGCTCCGGCCAGATCGGCACTGTACAGTTTCCCGATCCCCGAAGATCCCTCCCGTTCTGAAAGGGCCAGCGAGAGTCCGTATACAGAACCCACAACCACCCCGGGGAGAAAATTCAACAGTCCGATCACCACCTGACCCGTGAACCGGTGTGTAAAAAGCTGCTCGGTTTTCAGCAGGATCACCCCTGCCGCCGCAAGGACGGCCATGATCCAGAGAAGGGCCGTGTAGGCCGGGGTGGAAGGCTGGTGCCAGATATGTTTCCAGGTGATCGTGCCTGCCACGAGTCCCCCCATAAAGATGGTGATCATCAGCGGGGCGACCATGTAGGCAAAACCATACAGTGACTGCATCACCATGATCAGGATGATCTGGATGCCCGCCCCTGTGAATCCGGCCACATACATTCCAGTTTTCAGCCTGGGATACAGGAAAAGAAGCAGTATGAACAGGAGAACGGACAGGATGCCGGCGGCACCCAGTTTTCCTCCCGTCCTTGATATCCAGCCCGAAATATTCATGTAGAACAACCGGGGCCAGAGATCCCGGTTTACAGACCCCTCCCCGGAGCCGAACCTTTCGACCAGCTGGTCGCGATCAAAAGTCAGCCGTCCCGCATCCAGGTAATCGGGATGTACATAGGTGGTGGGTACTGGATTTCTTTCAAGCAGTGCAGGAAAATCCAGGGAAAGCGTATCGCGCGATGCAAGGAAATAGGTAGCATATCCGGGGACCACCGTCACCTGTGGAAATACCTGTGAAAGGGTGTGGTAGGCAGATGCCAGCACCTGGCCGCCCTCCACGTTCACATAACTGCCTCCAGTGGAAAGGTGCATGCCGAAAACACCCCCCGGAGTAAGACGGGATCTGACGAGCTGGTAAAACTCCAGGGTGTAATACCGGTTCCACCCGAGGGTCAGGGGATCGCCTACATCGGCAATGATCACATCGTACTGATCTTTCCCGGTCCGCATGAGCCAGCTCCTTCCATCCATTTCTATGAACCTGAGAACATCTGAGCCGGGCGGAGCGAGGTACTTCTTTCCCAGCCGGTAAATCCAGGGATTGACCTCGCAGTAATCGAACACATCCGGATCATATTTGGCCACTTCGGAGGCGGTCCCGGAAAAGCCTCCGCCGATGAGCAGAAACGAGTCGGGATCGGGGTGCTGCAGGGCCGGATAATGAACGGTTTCTTCGGATCTTGCCAGGTCGTAGGACTGGAGGACCGGAAACCGGTCCAGGTAACCGGTCACCTGTCCCTCCTGCCTTGTAAATGACAGGTTTCCGAAAGGCGTATCCTTTGATTCGACAAGCGCTTCTCCATTGTACCTGAGCCCTTCCATTCCAAAACGGACCCGGGGGACCATCATCAGGCCGCACACAAGGATCCCCGCAAGAAGCAGAAAACCTTTTTCAGCCTTCCGTTGCGGGTATCCAAACAGCACAACCACCATGATAGCTGTCAAGAGAAACAGGAAAGCGAGCACCTGGATGTTATCCAGGAAAAAAACAAGCAGCAGACCGAATACACCTCCTCCCACCAGAGATCCAAGCGAATCCAGCATGTAAAAACCCGCATCCACCTTTTGTTTTCTGATGGTCCTGGAGAGGTAGGAGAAAAGAAATCCAGAAACCAGTGTAAAGGGGATGGTCAGAAGCACCATATGGCAAACGGAGGTGAACATTCCGGGCTCATATCCCGGGAGAAGGACCAGCCGTGTGATGATGATCAGCAGCACATAAATGACCATGGGGATGACGCTGAGGATGACGATCCCCCTGAAGATAAGTGTTTCCCTGATCCTTTTGCGGTACGTGGAACCGGCCCATGCGCCGAGGGAGGTGAGGATCATCCAGATGGCAATGAAGATACCGATGATCAGTTCGTTCCCATGGTAGGTCTTCACAAATTCCCTGAGCAGCACGAGTTGGGAGACCATGCTGATGAAGCCCAGCAAGATGAAGAGGAGGGTCACCCGCCTTTTTTCCATCTCCAGATGGGGAGCCAGGGGAGCAGGCTGGATCATTGTTTTCTTTGACCGGAAGATATTCAGGTAATAGGAGATGTTCCACAGGAGATGAAAGACA